>JALYZQ010000242.1 GCA_030948805.1 Actinomycetota bacterium
GTCTTGCTCACACCTGTTCGACCCCGGGCCGGTAGGTGCCGAAGCTCCACATGTTGCCCTCGAGATCACGGGCGGCATAGTCCCGCGAGCCGTAGTCGGTGTCGTGCAACTCGGTCACAACCTCGGCCCCGGCGGCGCGGGCGCGCTGGCAATGGGCGTCTGCATCCTCGACGGCAACGTACAACCAGCCGTGGCCGGCGCGTTTGCTGTAGCCGTCGTCGCGATCGGAGCCCAGCATCAGGATGCTCGGCCCGTAGCTGAGCTCGGCGTGACCGATGGTGCCGTCGTCATTGCGGTAGACGACATGCTCGGCAAAGCCGAAGGCGCTCTTGAGAAACTCGATCGCCGCGGGCGCGTCGCGGTAGCGCATCGACGGATACAGGGTGGGCGCCTCCCCGGACATAGAACCACTCTCCTCGTGGTGGCCCCCACCGGAGCCACATAGTTTGCGTATGCGTACGCAAACTACTGGATGACCCGGCCGCCGTCAAACCGATCAGGCCGGCTTGCCCGCCAGCACCTGATAGACCGACGCCCACCCGGTGAGAAACCCCTGTCGGGCCGCGCGCAGGTAGATGCGCCACACACGCGCTCGCTCCACACCGGCCAGGCGGACGGCATCCTCATAGCGCTCCTCGAAGCTGGCGATCCAATACTTCAACGTCTCGGCGTAATCGGCGGGGAGACCCTCGACGTGGCGGGTGACCAGCCCGGCGCGCTCGAGCCCCAGCTCGATCCGCGAGAGCGGCAGGGGAACCCCGTCGGGGAACACGAAGCGTTCGGAGAATGCCCCCTCGTCCTTGGTGTCGAAGTCCATCAGCTTGGCGATCCCGTGGTTGAGCAGCCGTCCGCCGGGCCGTAACAGCGCGTTGAGGGTCTGCATGTAGACGTCGATCTGCTCCTCGCCGACGTGCTCGACCATGCCGATGCTGGATATCGCGTCGAACTGCTGCCCCGACGGCTCACGGTAGTCGGCCACCCGCAGCTGGACTCGATCCTCCACACCGGCGGCGCGGGCCCGCTCGCGTCCCAACTCCACCTGGCGCTCGGACAGGGTCACGCCGAGCACCCGCACCCCGTAGTTCTGCGCGGCGTGGATGGCGAAGCTTCCCCAGCCGCATCCGACGTCGAGTACACGCTCGCCCTCCTTTAGGGCAAGCTTGCGGCACACCAGGTCAAGCTTGGCCTGCTGGGCCGCCTCCAGAGTCTTGGCCCCGCCCTGAAAGTAGGCACAGCTGTAGGTCATCGACGTGTCCAGGAACAGAGCGAAGAACTCGTTGCCAGCGTCGTAGTGGTAACGGACCGCGCGGCGGTCCCGTCCGACCGTGTGGCGCTCACCGCTCAAGCGCAGCTCGGACGCCGGGGGGCGCGGCGGGCGGACCACGCCGCACCCCCGCACCACCGCCGCTCCCAGACGAGCCAACCCGGCCGGCGACAGCGAAGGCGCCTCGAAGCTGTCGACTATGCCCAGGGCGGCCTCCACGTCATCGACGTCGATCAGCCCCAGGACGTACGCCCGGCCCAGGCCCAGCTCTCCAGGCGCACGCAGGACGTGGGCCAGCGCCTGGGGCGAGCGGACCTCGAACGTCGGCCCGGCCTCAGTCGCGGGCACCGTGCTGCCGTCCCAGAAGCGGATCGTGAACGGGCGCCGGGGCAGGGCGGCTGCCAGCTCGCGGCGCAGGGGAGCCAGGTTGGAGAACGGCACGGCCAGCGAGCTTAGTGGCCCCCACCGTGTGGCCTGTCTCAGGCGATGATCGCGCCGGCGCTGCCGGTCAGCCGGCCGAGGCGGGCAGGCGGCCGCGCTGCTGGCGAGCCGGCTCCACACGTACCACGTCCCAGGCCAGTCCGAGCATCTCCAGCAGGCGAATCATCGCCGCCGAAGGATCGATCTGCCAGCGGCGCAGGCCGTGGCGGTACGACGTTGGGAAGGCGTGGTGGTTGTTGTGCCAGGCCTCCCCCCAGGTGGGGATGGCCAACCAGAACACGTTGCGCGACTCGTCCCCGGTGTCGTAGTCCCGGCGCCCGAAGTAGTGACACACCGAGTTGATCGAGAAGGTCGCGTGGTGCACGAAGAAGATCCGGGCCGCCCCGCCCCACAGCAGAGCCGTGAGGCCGCCCTTGACCGTTCCGGTCAGGGCCACACCGAGTCCGAACGCAGCCGCCAGTCCGAGCACGACCCAGAGCACGAAGGTGCGGTCCACGAAGCGGATCCAGGGGTCCGCCAGCAGGTCCTTGCCGTAGCGCTGCTCATCGGCCACCTCCATGTCGGAGAAGACCCATCCGATGTGCGCGTGCCAGAAGCCCCACAGCTCCCCGCGCCAGCCCTGACGGTGATCGAGGTGCGGGCTGTGGGGATCACCAGCCTCGTCTGAGAACTGGTGGTGCTTGCGGTGCGTGGCCACCCAGTCGATCACCGGACCCTCAGCGGCGGCGGAGCCCAGAGCGGCGAACGCGGCCCGCAGCGGGCGGCTGCACTTGAAGCTGCGGTGCGTGAGCAGGCGATGGAAGCCGACAGTCACGCCCGAGCCGATGACCGTGTAGAAGATGGCCAGCACGAGCAGGTCCTGCCAGACGAGCAGGTCGTGATTCCAGCCCAGCCACATGCCGATCAGGACGAGAATCGGCGGCGCGCCGGTGATCACGGCGCTGGCCAGCCGGTCGACCAGGGGCATCTTGACCGCTCGTACGTTGGCCGCGGGGTTGGGGAGGCGTCCCTCCGAGGCGGGCGTGGCCACCGAGGACAGTGGCGCCGCTGCTGGCGCGACCGGTGCTGGGGCGTCTGATCCCATGTGAGCAGGACGATTCTACCCGATCGTCCGGCCGGCAAAGCACCGTGCCGATGCCCCGACCGGGGAGTCTCTACCGGCCGACCGTCCGCGTCAGGGCGCGAGCCCGGATTGCCACCGCGGCCAGCGCCTCGCGCGCCGCCGCCAGTCCAGCGCGCAGCTCGGTGTCGCCCACCTCGACCGGCAGCATCGAGTCCTGCAGCTCGGCGATCGTCTGATCGGCCTCGCCGGATGCGAACACCGCGCGCTCGATCAGAGCCTGCACGCTCTGTGACTGAGGGCCCGGCGTCTGCGCGGCAAAGCTCCGCCCCGGCAGCCCGCTGCGAGCTGCGAACTCGGCATGGGTGCGCTGGACGCGGCCATACGCCTGCTGCACGGGACGAAAGAGCTGCTCCTCGAGCACGTCAGCGGCACGCTCATCGAGCTGCTCGTAAGCCTCGCCCAGTGCGGCCAGGGCGACCGCGATCTGCTCGGTGGCGATGGCGATGTCGTTGAGCACCTTCTGGCGCGCGTCGGCGGTCGAGTAGGTCATCTAAACCGGAGCTTAGTGCGCGGGCACCGGGGCCGCTAAAGCGGGTTCGGAAACCGCGAACAGGACCAGCAACCGGCTCACCTCACGCCTGGCGCCGGTGATCCGCAAGGCACGCGCGTGCAGCGCGTCAGCCAACGTGTGACCGTGCCAGAGCACCCTGGTGAGGGTGCCGGGATCGGTCTCGAGCGTGGCCACCGGATGCTCGGCCTGGCCCCGGCTGACTTTGAGCTGACCGCCCGCCAAGTCGAGTATGAAGTCGTGCTCACCCAGGCGAAGCTGATAGCTGCGCGTCCCCAGCGTGGCGGCCTGGACGGGGTCGAACGTCGTTTGCAGGGCAATGGCCAGCGCATCGGGGCTGAGCTCCGGCGGTGACGAAGGTAGCGCCGCTGCGCTTCCCCAGCGGCCAAGCGCGAGGAGGACGGGCTCCAGCTCAGCCCCCCACTCGGTGAGCTCATAAACGCGGGCGGCGGCCGGGGGGGCCAGCTTGCGGCGCCTGAGCACGCCGGCCGCCTCCAGCTCGCGCAGGCGCTGGGCCAGCACATCCGGACTAACGGAGGGCAGCCCGTCGCGTAGGTCGGTGAAGCGCTTGGGACCGAGCATCAGCTCGCGAACCACCAGCAGTGCCCACCGCTCACCGATCCGGTCCAGTGCGCGGGCGATCCCGCACGAGTCGCCGTATGTTCGCCGTTCGGTCATCGCTACAAGCTACAAGTTGGTTTCTCCAACTAACTGATAGGGTACCACGACTACCGCAACAAGGAGAGGTATGCCATGCAACCCAAGCAGGTGTCCGATGCCCGCTGGCGCCAGGCGCCGGCCGAGCTCCACGATGAGTACCCAGGCTCATGAGCGCGCGTGACACATACCCCCATGGCGTGCCCTGCTGGGTCGAGACCGTGACCGGCGACTCCAAGGCCGCCCGTCGCTTCTACGCAGGTCTGTTCGGGTGGGAGTTCGCCGGTTCGGGGCAACCCTCGGGTGATCCGCCCGAGGAGTACTTCGTGGCCCGCCTCGACGGGCACGATGTGGCCGGGATCGCTCCGCTGCCCGGCGGCATTGAGCCCCCGGCCCCCGCCTGGTACACCCATGTCGCCGTGGATGATGTGGCAGCCGCCACCGCGCGGGCTCGCGATGCCGGCGCCGATGTGTTGCTCGCGGACTACGACGCGCGCCCCGCCGGTCGGCTCTCCGTCCTCAGCGATCCCTCGGACGCGGTCTTTGGCCTCTGGCAGGGAGCTTCGCGCGCGGGGGCAGCCCGGGTCAACGAACCGTCGGCGTGGGCTATGAGCCTGCTCTCGACCCCGGATCCCGAGCGGGCTGAGGCCTTCTACGCAGAGCTCTTCGGCTGGCGGGCGGAGGCCTTTGACGCCGGCGCGGACGGTCAGGTATGGCTGTGGCGGTTGCCCGGTTACTTGGGCGGCGAGCCGCAGCAGCCCGTGCCCCGCGACGTGGTGGCGGCGATGACCATCAGCGAGGCGGGGTCGGCACGCTGGGACGTCGACTTCTGGGTCACCGACGCTGACTTGGCCGCCAGCGCCGCTCCGGAGCTGGGGGGCAGCGTCGTGGCCGCGCCGTTTGAGACCGGCGGGTTCAGGCGGACCGTCCTGGCCGATCCGCGCGGAGCGCCGCTGTCGGTGAGCCAGCTCCTGCTCGGGTAACCCCCCGCCGGCTCCGTCATACTCGCTGATCACCAAGCGCTGCGAGGTGGGCCACCGCACCTCCTTTTAGAGACCGAGAGCCGACTGAGAGGAGCTGACGTGGCTGGGACGATGCCTGGAACGGCACGTGGGCGGATCGACCGGCTGGACGGCTGGTTTGACATCACCGCGCGGGGATCGACGCACCGCGCGGAGATCGTCGGCGGGGCGACCACGTTCCTGACCCTGGTCTACATCGTGTTCGTCAACCCGTCGATTCTCAGCGGGACAGCCGACCTGCACGGGACCAAGCTCCAGTTCGACCAGCTGCTGGCCGTCACCGCCACCACCGGGTCCATCACGGCGCCCAGCACCAGTACCTGGATCGCCCGGCCCGCGGCCCGATCTGCGCGGGTACGGCAGGCCTCCCAGGCCAGTTGCTGCCGACCACTATGAGTCCGTTTCCGTTCACCACGAACGGAAAGAGACTCAGAGTCGGACATCCACCGCGCGGCGACCGTCAAACGGGCGTGGCCGGTCGGTTGCCGGTTGCTAGTCCGCCCTCACTTGTGAATACTCAGAAATTGTGAAGGCTGGAGAGACCCGGGTGGCGCTGCGCCGCCGGATGGCGTTCGTGGCCGTGCTGGTGGCCGCGATTGCCCTACTTCTCCCCGCCGCGGCCAGCGCCCAGGGCTACAGCGTCCGCACGCTGCACTTCATCGTCACCGTGGGGCCGGCGGGCTCTGAGCAGCAGTGCAACATCGTCGGAGACCTCTACAAGCCCAACGGGGCCAGCGCCGCGCATCCCGCCCCGGCGGTTCTGACCACCAACGGCTTTGGCGGCTCCAAGGGCGACCAGGCGACGTTCGGCCGGGAGCTCTCCTCCGCCGGCTATGTGGTGCTGTCCTACTCCGGGCTTGGCTTCGGCGGCTCTAGCTGTCCCATCGAGCTTGACGACCCCAACTACGACGGCAAGGCGGCCAGTCAGCTGATCACCTTCCTCGGTGGGGGCATGGCCGCCACTGACGGGACCAAGGTCGATTACGTCATCCACGACACGACGGCTCACGACGGCCAGCATCACGCCTTTGACCCGCGCGTGGGCATGATCGGCGGCAGCTACGGCGGCCAGGTCCAGTTCGCCGCCGCCACCGACGATCCCCGGCTGGACACGATCATCCCGATCATCACCTGGAATGACCTGACCTACTCGTTGGCCCCCAACAACGCGAACCTTCCCCCCACCGTGCCAGGTGACACAGTCACCAGCACCGAGCCCGGCAGCGCCAAGTACATCTGGCTCAACGCATTCTTTGCCGAGGGCGCCGCCGTCGACGGGATCCAGCAGCTCTCCAACGACCCCAAGGCCGACCTGACCGGTTGCCCGAACTTCAACTCCCAGGTCTGCACGGCCGCGATCCAGACCGACGGAACGGGAGCGGCTCCGCCGTCGGCGGTCGCCCTTCTACGCCATGCCTCGGTCGAGTCCTACATGTCGAGGATCCGCATCCCCACGCTGCTGGCCCAGGGTCAGAACGACACGCTGTTCAACCTACACGAGGCCGTGGCCACTTATGAGGCCCTGCGCCATCAGGGCACGCCGGTGAAGATGATCTGGCAGTCCTGGGGACATTCGCACTCGACCCCCGCGCCCGGTGAGCTGGGCGATCTTCCGGGCGGCTACGGGATCTACGACTCCAATGGTCACATCACCTACGAGGGCCAGACCGTCATGCAATGGTTCGACCACTACCTCAAGCGCAAGCCGGCCGCCCCCTCCCTTGACTTCACGTTCTTCCGACCCTGGATCAATTACACCGGCGACGCCGACAAAGCCTACGGCCGCTCCCCCACCTACCCCGTGGGGACCGTCCACACGCTCGACCTGTCGGGCACCAACGCGCTCGTCCGGCCGCCCAGCGCTGTGCACAGCGGTCAGTCGACTTTCGCCACCACGGCCGCCGGCTCAGCGACCAGCTACAGCGAGATCTCGGCCGTGGAGACCAATGCCCAGCCGGGACGCGAGCCCTTCGACGTGCCGGGGACGTTCGCGCAGTATCAAACGCCACCGCTGGCTCGGACCACCGACGTGATCGGCATGCCCACATTGAGGGTGACCGTCAAGGCGCCGGCGCAGAGCGTCAACCCGCTTGGACCGGCCGCCGACCTGGTCCTGTTCTTCAAGCTCTATGACCTCTCCCCCAACGGCTTCATCACGCTGCCCGACAAGCTGATCTCGCCGGTCCGCATCCCCGCGGGCGGCGGCACGATCCGGGTCGATCTACCCGGCATCGTGCACCGCTTCGCCGCCGGACACCGGATCGCCCTCGTCGTGGCCGGCGGCGACCAGGCCTACCGGGGAAACAACGTCACCGGGCCGGTCACGGTCTCGACCTCTGCCGCCAATCCCGGCGTCCTGCGCCTGCCCGTGGCCGGCCCGGGCTCCTATGGCTCCGTGGTCTACGCCCACGCGTCCAAGTCCCACGCTCGCCTGCGCTGTCCCCGGGCCACCGGGAAGCTCGGGAGCCGCCAGCTCGGCCTGCTCAGACTCGGCATGACCCGCCGCGCTGCCCGGCACGCCTATCGCCGCAGCTCGGCGCGCCACCATCGCTACATGGACTTCTTCTGCGTGCGTCCCAATCCGCTGCGCGTCGGCTACGCATCGCCCAAGCTGGTTCGCGCTGCGCCGCGTCGTGAGCGCAAGGGGCTCGAGAACCGGGCCGTGCTGGCTCTGACCGCGAGCCGCTTCTACGCGCTGCGCGGCGTGCGCCCTCAGACCCGGTTGAAGAAGGTGGCCCATCGCCTGCACGTCGGCCACGCCTTCCACGTCGGGCGCAACTTCTGGTACCTGGCCCCCAACGGCCGCTACAGCGCGGGGATCCTCAAGGTACGCCACGGGGTGATCGAGGAGGTTGGGATCGCCAGCCGTGGTCTGACTCGAAACCGTGCTCTGGCCCGGAAGTTCCTGCGCACCTTCTACTAGCTGACCCGCGGGCGCCCGTGGTGAGGGTGGGACCCGCGCCTTGGCACCACGCGACACCCGTTGCGGTAAAAGCGGCGGTGGTAGCGGACCGTCCGCCCGCCGCTCAGCCGGAGCACGAAGCGCAAGCTGAACGCCTTCGGGGTCGGACGGCGCACGCGGATCCGGCGCAGGTGATGGCCGTGCGCGGCGGCCAGCCGGCGGTGGCCTAGGAACACCCTGGCCTGGCGGACCGCTCGACGCTCGCGGCGCAGACCGATGGTCACCCGGCGCGAGCGGCACCCCTGGGCGTACCGGAGCTTGGGCAGGCCTGCGCCCAGCGCGGCGATCGCAGCACGGTAGGCGGCGTAGGCCGGCTTAGCGCTGTAGTCATCATGCAGCAGTCCGTCGGTGGCGAATGTCGCCGAGGCCCCCGGCAACGAGCCGGTTGGCGACTCATTGGCGTCGCGAAGGTTGAACCACCGATAGTCGGTGACATTGAAGGTGCCCGAATAGGCCCGCGCGGCATCAACCAGCTGGGTCAGCGCGCTGGCCTGCTGGGCTTCGTTGGTGTTCGCGCCCGTCGGGACGCCGTTCTCAGTGATCCAGATCGGGATGCCGCTGCCGAGCTGGGCCATGGGCATGTAGCACCCCCGCACCGCTCCCAGCGCCTGGGCCATGTCACCACGATAGGTCTCGCCCGGGGACATCGTCGGGGGGTACACCGATCCGGGATAGAAGTCCAGGCCCACGAATCCCAGCGCGGCCCGAAACGCCGAGCCACCATGGGCGCCGAGGTAGGCAAAGAAGGAGGCGTCCCCACTGGGGGAGAACCGGTAGGCGTATGTGAATCCGAAGCGCAGCCGGTCAAAGCGCTTCCGCACGGCCTCAGAGTGAGCGGCGACGATCCCCTGGATCAGCGCATCCTTGGCGTTGGTGTAGGCGCCATCTGAGGTGTTAGAGGAAAAGGTGACGTTGACCTCGTTGGTGATGGTCATGGCCACGACGCGGGGGTCAGAACCGAACACGTCGACCACGTGGCGCACGTAGGCCCGCCAGGCCGCCAGGTTGCCGTCCTCCCCCGGGCCAGGGTGGTAGCGGACCTGCAGCTCGACGGCCAGTCCGGCAGCGGCGTACTTGGCGACCAGCGCCTTGAAATGTGCGATGCCCGCTTCCCCGTCAGACCAGAACAGTCGGTTGAGGCGCACAACCAGTACCCGACCGGCCGGCCGCAGTGCCTGCGCGCGGCTCACATCGCGGTTGAGGTCATCCGGCGTGGCGGGGAGCTGAGCTCCTCCGGCGCTGCCGGCCACGCCCGGATCAATGCCGAAGCGCAGCGGCGC
>JALYZQ010000252.1 GCA_030948805.1 Actinomycetota bacterium
GAGCTGCTGCGCTCATGCGTCAACGAGGAGGAATGGGCGATGTACCGAGACCTCGGCTTCGTCCGGGTCTGGGGTTCGCAGAGCGATGGCCCCATCTCGGGTGACGGCGAGCGCCAACCCGGGGCCACGGGGGGCGCTCCGTACGCCTACCTCATATACCCGCACAAGCCGATCGTCGCCTACCTCGTGCAGACGGGACGGCTGCTCAGCGAATACTGCATCGAGTTCCCGGACCAGACCCGGCCCTACGGCTCGGTGCGACTGCCTGACTCCGACGACGTGCTGGCCAAGTGGATGGCGCTGACCGGCGACGAGCGTCGGCTGATCGCCACCGCCAACATGCACCTGCCGGGCCGCCAGCACGACCCCACGGCGGTCCACCGGGACATCTGGCGTCTGGCGCAGTGGGAACGGGCTCGGATGCGCCGTAGCGCGGCGGGCCTCGAGCCGATCGAGCGCTCAGGCTGAACTCGCCGCCGAGCGTCTACAGTCCCGGCGCCATGGCCGAGTCCTTTGACGTCAAGCACCGTAGCCGCGCGCTCACCGAGGGGCCCGAGCGCGCTCCCGCGCGGGCCTACCTGAAGGGCATCGGCTACGACGAGGAGGCGCTGGCCAAGCCGCTGATCGCGGTGGCCAACACCTGGATCGAGACGATGCCGTGCAATTTCCACCTGCGGGCGCTGGCGGCCAAGGTCAAGGAGGGGATCCGGGCCGCGGGCGGCACACCGATGGAGCTCAACACGATCGCCATCTCCGACGGCATCACGATGGGGACCGCTGGTATGCGAGCCTCGCTGGTCAGCCGCGAGCTGATCGCCGACTCGATCGAGCTCGTCTGCGACGCCCACATGTTCGACGCTGTGGTGGCGATCAGCGGCTGTGACAAGACGATCCCGGGCACCGTCATGGCCCTGTGCCGCTTGGACCTGCCCAGCGTCATGCTCTACGGAGGCTCGATCCTCCCCGGTGAGTATCGCGGCCAGCGGGTGACGATCCAGGAGGTCTTCGAAGCGGTCGGGGCCCATGCCGCTGGGCGCATCAGCCGCGAGGAGCTGACCGAGATCGAGGACGTCGCCTCGCCGGGTGCGGGCGCCTGCGGCGGTCAGTTCACGGCCAACACGATGGCCATGGCGTTCGAGGTAATGGGCATCTCACCCTCGGGCTTCTCGATGGTGCCGGCCGTGGACCCCCGCAAGGCCACGGTCGCCGCCCAGACCGGTGAGCTCGTCATGGACATCCTCAAGCGGGGCCTGCGACCGAGCCAGATCATCACGCGCGAGGGGTTGGAGAACGCGATCGCGGCCATCGCCTGCAGCGGCGGGTCCACCAACGGCGTTCTACACCTCCTGGCGGTGGCCAAGGAGATGGGCATCGAACTCTCGATCGACGACTTCGACGCCATCAGCGAGCGCACGCCGCTGCTGTGCGACCTCAAGCCCGGCGGTCAGTACGTGGCCCCGGATCTCTACGCAGCCGGCGGCGTGCCGCTGGTCTGCAAGCGCCTGCAGGAGGCCGGGCTGCTGCATGAGACGGCGATGACCGTGACCGGACGGACGGTCGGTGAGTTGGCCGACGCGGCCCAGGAGACCCCCGGCCAGACGGTGGTCAGGCCTCTCAGTGATCCGATCAAGGCCACGGGCGGCCTGGCCATCTTGCACGGCAACCTGGCCCCTGACGGCTGTGTGGTCAAGCTGGCCGGCTACGAGCGTCGCGCCCAGAGCGGTCCGGCGCGCGTTTTCGAGTCCGAGGAGGAGGCGATGGCCGCGGTCACGGCCACCTCCGACGCCGACCGGATCCAGCGCGGAGATGTGGTGGTGATCCGCAACGAGGGACCGGCGGGCGGCCCGGGGATGCGCGAGATGCTGGGCGTGACCGCGGCTCTGGTCGGACAGGGTCTGGGCGAGGAGGTGGCGCTGATCACCGACGGACGCTTCTCGGGCGCCACGCGGGGGCTGATGGCCGGCCACGTCGCGCCCGAGTCGATCGTGGGGGGCCCGATCGGGTTGCTCCGCGACGGCGACCGGATCACGCTGGACGTGGAGGCGCGGCGACTTGATGTGAACCTCTCCGACGAAGAGCTGGCCCAACGCGCCCGTCAGTACCGTCCGCCCCAGCGCCCGTTTCCGGGGGTGGCGCTGGACAAGTACGCCCGTCTGGTTTCCAGCGCCGCCGAAGGGGCAGTCACGCGCTGAGCACACTGCGGCCTGCCTGCAGCCTCGGCGCAGCTAAAGTCCCGCAAACTGCGCAGATCTGACACTGAGCTTGCAGAAACACCCGTTCGGCGAGCTTTGAGTTGGCTCCCCGTCGGGTGCCGGGTACCATCTGCTTGGTGGCAGATGTACCGTACCTTCGCCCGACTCCGGGCCGGAGCTCCGGTCGGACCCACATCGACGGCCGGGCACGCGGTCGCGGACGCTACGTCCTCGGCGCGGTCCTGCTCGTCGTCGTGGCTTTGGCCGTGGCCGGTGCCGTCCTGTTGGGCTCGGCCAGCGCCAGCCTGAGCACCGACTCCCAGGCTATGGCCAAGGTCGGCCTGCCGCTGGGCGGGGGCACGATCCAGAGCGTCGACGCCGTCACCGGACCGCACAGTCGCCGGGTGGCGCTGCGCGTGAGCGGCGATCAGATCTGGCCGCGCAAGCTGATTCCCGCCGGGGAGCGGCTGGCCCTTGACGTGGTCGTCAAGCGTCCGGGCTGGATCTCCTGGCTGAGCGGGGACACGCAGACCCTGCACATGAGCTTGACCGCGCCCGCCGCCAGCCTGCGCAGTCACTACTTGACCGTCAGCGGCCACGGCCCGCTGAGGCTGCGCTTCCGCGCCCCGGTTGAGGTGTTGGCCACCGGAAGCGCCGGGCAGCTTCACCGCCATAGGCTGACGGCGCCCACGCGCGTGGTGACGCTGCCGCGCAGCGGCGCCGCCGGGACCATCTACGTCGCGGCTGCTCCCCACACGTGGGAGAGCGCCCGGCCTACCGCGGTGAGCTGGTTCCCGGCCGGGGGCGCGGCCACCGCGGTGGCCAGCCCGGCGCCGGGCAGTCAGATCAAGCCGGTCACGCCGATCACCTTGACGTTCTCCAAGCCCGTGTCCACGGCGCTGGGCTCGCACCCGCCGCCGCTGTCGGGGGCCCAGGGCAGCTGGCACCAGCTGTCGGGCCACTCGATCCAGTTCCAGCCCCAGGGCTACGGCTACGGCCTCGGAGCCCATGTGCACCTGGCCCTTCCCAACGGTGTGCACCTGATCGGCGGTCAGCAGGGCGCGGGGGCCAGCGGCGCGGCCTGGAAGGTCCCCGGGGGGTCCACCGTTCGCCTCCAGCAGATGCTCTCTCTGCTGGGCTACCTGCCGCTGAAGTTCCGCTATGCCGGGCCCGGTGTCGGCCTCACGCCCCAGGCTCAGCTGGACGCCGCGATCGCCGCCCCGGCCGGGCACTTCTCCTGGCGCTACGGCGGCACGCCGGCCGCACTGCGCGGATTCTGGTCGCCGGGCAGCTTCGGGACGATGACCAAGGGCGCACTGATGGCGTTTGAGAACGAGCACGGGATCACCGCCGACGGCGTGGCCGGGCCGGTCGTGTGGCGGAGCCTGATCCACGCTGTGGTCGCCGGAGATCGCTCGCATTTCGGCTACACGTTCGTGTCGGTCAGCGTGGGCGCTCAGCGTCTGAGCGTGTGGCACAACGGCCGTACGGTGGTCGGCTCCACCCCGGTCAACACGGGGATCGCCTCGGCGCCGACGGCGACCGGCACCTACCCAGTGTTCGAGCACCTACCGGTGACGACGATGAGCGGCACCAACCCCGGCGGCAGTCACTACAGCGATCCCGGCATTCCCTGGGTCAGCTACTTCAATGGCGGTGACGCGCTGCACGGTTTCACGCGCGCGCAATACGGATCGCCGCAGAGCTTGGGTTGCGTCGAGATGCCCTTCGGCGTGGCCGGACAGGTCTACCCCTACACGCCGATTGGCACGCTGGTCCACGTCGCATAGCTCCCGGCGGCCGGACCCAGGCGGCCGCTGACCGAGTAGCCCGCGGAGGGCTGACCGCCTGGGCGGCGAATAGCCACGATCGAGATGACCACCCTTTCGCCCCACGCCCCGACTCCGCCCTCGGCCCCCACGGCGCCGGCCGCGGGTTGGGCGCGGGCGCTGCTTCAGTTCTCCGATGACCTGCGCCGGCGGGCCGTGGCGACCAAGACCCAGCGCGCCTACGCCGGCGATGCCGAGCAGTTCGCGCGCTGGGCCCAAAAGACCGGACTGGAGCCAGACGGGGTTGACGTTCGTTCCCTGCGCCGGTACGTGGCTTCGCTGTCTGAGCAGGGCCAGGCGCCGGCGACGGTGGCGCGCAAGCTGGCCGCGCTGCGGGGGATGTTTCGCACCCAGATCGAGGCCGGCGCTCGGCACGAGAATCCGGCCGAGCTGCTGCACTCTCCCAAGCGCGCTCAGCGCCTGCCCCGGGTGCTCAAGCCCACCGAGGTAACGATCCTGCTCGACCGGATTCCGGCTACGACCCCGTTGCAACTACGGGATCGCGCCATCTTCGAGCTCGCCTACGCGTCGGGCCTGCGCGCGGAGGAGCTCGTCTCGCTCGAGCTTGACTCGGTCGACTTCGATGGCGAGTCGGTCCGCGTAGAGGGCAAAGGGGGACGCACCCGCCTGGTCCCGGCCGGCGAGCACAGCCTGCGCGCCGTGGCCGTCTATCTGGACAAGGGACGCCCGCCGCTGCGCGGGGACGGCGCCGAGACCCGGGCGCTGTTTCTGTCCAAGTCCGGGCGGCGGCTCAGCACCTCGGACATCCGGCGGCGTCTGCGCAGCTGGGCGCGCCTGGCCGGCGGTCTCGTTCCCGCGCTGGCCGACGCTCATCCCCACGCACTGCGCCACTCGTTTGCCACCCACCTGCTCGAGGGCGGAGCCGATTTGCGCGTGATCCAGGAATTGCTCGGCCACGCCACTATCTCTACGACTCAGATCTACACTCGGGTAGAGTCCGCGCGTCTTCGCAGCGCTTATGAACGCTCTCACCCGCGTGCCTGAGCTTCGAAACGGGGGGATGAACTGGAAACCAACGTAAAAGCGATCGAGCTCCAGGAGCTCTGGAGGCGCTACAAGGCCTCCGGGGATGAGCGGGCTCGTGAGCGCCTCGTCGTCGCCTTTTCGCCGCTGGTCAAGTACGTCGCCGGACGGATGGGCTCTGGGCTGCCCGCGCACGTCGAGGAAGCCGATCTGATCTCCTACGGCCTAGGGGGCTTGATCTCCGCCATAGAGCGTTTCGATCTCTCGCGAGAGATCAAGTTCGAGACCTACGCCATCACGCGGATCCGGGG
>JALYZQ010000262.1 GCA_030948805.1 Actinomycetota bacterium
GGCCTCGACGGTCCCGTCGGCGGCGGGCTTCCCCAGCGAGGCTGGGAGCGGTTGGGTCGGGCCGGCCCGCCTCGGCGCGCCGAGACCGGGCAGGTGTGGACGCGGCTGACATCGGCCTTTGTCCGCGCCTGCGCCTCGCAGAGCCGGTAGGCGCACGGCATGGGTAGGGTCAGGGGATGAGCACAGCCAACATGAACACCACCCTGGGCACGATCGCGATTGAGTTCTTCGACGACGACGCGCCCAAGACGGTCGAGAATTTCCACAAGCTGGCCCGCGAGGGCTACTACGACGGCCTCATCTTCCACCGCGTGATCCCCGACTTCATGATCCAGGGCGGCTGCCCGCAGGGCACCGGCACCGGAGGCCCGGGCTACACCTTCGAGGATGAGTTCAACCAGCACAAGATCGTGCGCGGCGCGCTGGCCATGGCCAACTCCGGCCCCAACACCAACGGCTCGCAGTTCTTCATCGTCACCGTGGACAGCGCGCCGTGGCTTGACGGACGCCACACCGTGTTCGGCCAGGTCACAGCCGGAATGGACGCCGTGGACGCGATTGAGTCAACCCCGACGGGGGCCCAGGATCGTCCCGTGGACCCGCCGCTGATCGAATCAATCGAGCTCGAAGCGGCCTAGGCGCCTGGCCACGTGTGGCCCTGGCCGGCGTCGCCCCGGTAGCCTTGACCGCGCCAGCTGATTTTCAAGCGAAGCGAGACTCCAGGAGGAGAGATGGCCAGCGTTCAGGAGCACGATCCGGCAGACACCAATGGCGCCGGCGCCAAGACGATCGCCGTTGAGAACCCGGCCACCGGTGAGCTGATCACGACCATCCCGGTGCTGGGCGAGGATGAGCTCTCGGCCATGGCCGCCCGCGCCCGTGAGGCGCAGCCGCAATGGGAGGCACTCGGCTTCGATGGCCGCGGACGGATCATGCGCCGCGCCCAGAAGTGGATGGTCGACAACGCCGAGCGCGTGCTCGAATCAGTCGTCGCGGAGACCGGCAAGACCCACGAGGATGCCCAGATCGCCGACTACGGCTACACGGTCTCAGCACTGGGCTTCTGGGCCAAGGAAGCTTCCGGCTACCTGGCCGACGAGCGCGTGCCATCCTGGAACAATCCCGTCGCCGCGGGCAAGAAGCTGATCATCCGCTACGCCCCGGTGGGCGTGGTCGGAGTCATCGGGCCGTGGAACTACCCGATCGCCAACTCATTCGGCGATTGCATCCCCGCCCTGATGGCCGGCAACACGGTGATCCTCAAGCCCAGCGAGGTCACCCCGCTGAGCTCGCTGCTGATGGTCGAGATGCTCAAGGAGTGCGGGCTGCCCGAGAGCGTCTTCTCGGTCGCGACCGGGGACGGCGCCACCGGCGCGGCGCTGATCGCCAACGTGGACTGCGTGATGTTCACCGGCTCCTGCCGGACCGGCAAGGCGGTCATGAAGGCGGCCGCCGAGGCGCTGGTGCCCTGCTACCTGGAGCTCGGGGGCAAGGACCCGATGATCGTCTGCGCCGACGCCAACCTCGATCGGGCGGCCAACGCGGCCGCGTTCTACTCGATGAACAACGGCGGCCAGGTCTGTATCTCGGTTGAGCGCTGCTATGTCGAGGCGCCGGTCTACGACGAGTTCGTGGCCAAGGTCACCGAGAACGTGCGCGGCCTGCGCCAGGGCGTACCCACCGGGGTGGGCAGCGTCGACGTGGGCGCGGTCATCTTCCCGCCCCAGATCGACATCGTCACCGATCACGTGCGCGACGCCGTGGACAAGGGAGCCAAGGTCCTCACCGGCGGCCATTCGGCCACTGGGCCGGGCCGCTTCTTCGAGCCGACCGTGCTCGTCGACGTCGATCACTCGATGAAGTGCATGCAGGAGGAGACCTTCGGCCCCACCCTGCCGATCATGAAGATCTCCGATGCCGAGCAGGGGATCCAGCTGGCCAATGACTCCAACTACGGCCTTCAGGCCAGCGTCTGGACCGGCGACGTGGACAAGGGGGAGGCCCTGGCCCGACGCATCGAGGCTGGCGTCGTGTGCGTCAATGACGCTCAGGTCAACTACACCGCGCTGAACCTGCCCATGGGCGGGTGGAAGACCTCGGGCATCGGCACCCGACACGGCTCGGCCGGGATCCGCAAGTACACCAAGGTCCAATCGCTGCTAATCACCCGCCGCGCGCTCAAGCGCGAGCCGTTCATGTTCCCCTACAAGGCGCGCCAGACCCTGCTTCTGAGGCGCTTCTTCAAGCTGCTCTACGGCCGCGGTTCGCGCGACTGATCCCGGCTACCCGGCGTCAGCGGGCCACGCACGTGGGGATCCGCAGCGCTCGCCAGGCGCCGTCGGCTCGGCGCTCCAGTGGGAGCAGGCGCTGCTCGAGCGTCTTTATCGCGACCACCGGATCGTTGCCGGCATGTAGCCCGGCCAGCGCGAAGCGCAGTGCGGTCACCTCTTTGGCGGTGGCCCGCAACGCCTGTTGATAGTGGTCATCGTCGGCGGGCAGTCCGCGCAGGGCGGCCAGCTCATGGGCCAAGGCGCCGATCCCACCAGAGATAAACCGGGCGCCGTCCTGCGGTGAGTTCGGCGCGGAGATGCGGGTCGTGCGCCGCGCCGTCACCGAGCAGATCCGCCCCGCCTGGGTGCGCAGCTGACCCAGAGAAAGCGCCCCGGAGCCGCACGCGGCGACGGCAACCAGGACGATCAGCGCCCCCGGCCCACTCCGGAGCCGCGGACGCTTCATCGCAAGGCGACCCCCAGCAGACCTTCGAGCTCGGACACCGTCTGATGCGCATCGCGGTGATGCACGGTGCCCATGCCCAACTCGGCCGCCGGCTTGAGGTTGAACGGGAGATCGTCGACAAACACGCACTCTGAGGGGTCGCGCTCGATCCTCTCGGCGCCCATCTCATACAGCTCCGGGGCGGGCTTGCGCTTGCCCTCCTCACCGGAGAGGACCACGCCATCAAACAGCTCGGCCAGGAGCTCACGGTCATAGCGCCGTGTGCCCCAGGAGTTGGAGATCAGCCCGGTGGCGATCCCGGCCCCGCGCGCCCGGCGCACGGCGTCGAGCATCAGCTCCTCGGGTTGCGCGCCGGCGAACAGGCGGTCGATGAGCGCTGGCGCGGGCACGCCCAGGAGCTCGGCGAAGCGCGGCTCGAACTCCGCCTCGGACATCGTCCCGGTTTCGAGCCCGATCAGGAGCGCCCGCGCGTCGCGGTCATGGCGAAAGCGCTCACCGACCGCCTCCGGCGACAGCCCCTCGCGCTCGCAGAAAACCCGGAAGGTTCCGAACACGCTGGTCGTCATGACGCCTCCCCAGTCGACCAGCAGGCCGCGGTACCGAGCGCCGTTGGGGCTAGAAGCCATGGCGCGTGACGTCGAGCGCCCGCTGGGCCAGCTCGATGACCCCTTCCCCGAAGGTCTTCAGGTAGGGATCGTCGGTGGACCCGCTGATCGCCCGCTTGTAGTTGCCCTCCATGAAGGCAATCGCCTTCCACAGGGCCAGCGCCACGTACCAGTCCAGCGCCGGTGCTGATCGTCCCGAGCGCTGCTCATAGCGTGCCACCAGCTCCTGGCGGGTGGGAAAGCCCGGCTCGGCCGTGACTCGCTGCAGGTTGAACTTGCTGCTGGCGGGGTCGTCGGCCTGCGTCCAGTGGATCATCATGTAACCCACATCGGCCAGCGGATCGCCGATCGTGGCCATCTCCCAATCGAAGATGGCGACCAGCCGCGCGGGCGCCTGCGCGGCCAGCATCGTGTTGCCCAGGCGATAGTCGCCATGGACGATGGTGGCCGGCGGAGACTCGGGGAGGTTTTCGGCCAGCCACTTGGCCACCAGCTCGAATTCCTCGATCTCCCGGGTCTTGTTGTGCTCCCAGAGGCCGTTGAAGCGTCGTAGCTGGCGTTCCAGGTAGCCGGTCGGCTTGCCGAAGCCGTCCAGGCCGATCTGGGTGAAGTCGACTGAGTGCAGCTCGACCAGGCCGTCGATCAGCTCATCGGCGATCCGTTCGCGCTGCTCGGGATTGTCCAGAGCGGACGGGATGGTGTCGGTCACGACCTCGCCGTCGATCTGCTCCATGACGTAGAACGGGGCTCCGATCACCTCGTTGTCGTCGCACACGGCGAGCACCCCGGGGGTCCGGACCGGCGTGGCCTCCAGGGCCCCCAGGAGCCGGGCCTCGCGCAACACGTCGTGGGCGCTGGGCGGCAGCGGCCCGCGCGGCGGTCGGCGCAGCACCACGCCGGTCGAGAGCAGGTAGGTGACGTTGGAGTGACCGTCGCCCACGGGCGTGGCGGCGAGATCACCAGGGGCGTCGAGCCCGGAGCCGGTCAAAAACTCCCGCAGCGGCTCGAGGATCAGAAGCGGCTCGCGCTCGTTGGCCTGGCCCTCGGCTCGAGTCTGCACGATGTCATCGGGAGCGACGGCGGCCGGCATTGCCGCGTGAGACTACCGTCGCCGGCCACGCTGCGGTCTGCCCAGCGCCGTCAGGCAGCGACGGCAAGCGGCGCGCGCAGCTCGCGGTCAAACTGAGAACCCGAGACTAATCTCAATGGTTGAGCATGCCTGAGCTACCCGAGGTCGAAATCGCCGCGCGGCTCCTGGACCGTGCGCTGAGCGGCGCGCACATCGAGTCCGCGCTGGCGCCGGGGGTAAACGCGCTGAAAACCTACGATCCGCCGCTGTCGGCCGTCGAGGGCTTGGCCATTGGTGGCGTGAGCCGCCGGGGCAAACTGTTCGAGATCGGACTGGAGGGCGAGCTGACGCTGCTCATCCACCTCATGTCGGCCGGCCGCCTGCAGCTGTTCGATACGCGCGCCTCCCTCCGTGACCGGACCTCGCGGCTGCTCTTGCGCCTCACCGACGGCAGCGAGCTGCGCCTGCGCGAGTTCGGTACCAAGCAGGCCGCGTGGGTCAAGCTGCTGCGCGCCGGCGCCCTGGTTGAGGAGGAGACCCTGGCCACCCTGGGGCCCGAGGCGTGGCCGGATCCACCCCCGTTGGCTCCGCTGCTGAACGCGGCCCGACCCCTTCACGGCATGCTGCGCGATCAGCGCGTGCTGGCCGGCATCGGTCGCTCGTGGGTCGATGAGATCCTGCACACGGCGAAGCTGTCGCCGTTCAAACGGGGCTCGGAGCTGACCGACCAGGAAGCCGAGCGCCTGCGCGAGGCGATGGTGACCCGCCTGGGCGAGGCGATCGCGCACTACGAGCAGGCCGTGGCCCTCCCGATCCCCGACAAGCTCCCCATGCCCCTGGGGGTGCACCGCCGAAACGGGGAGCCGTGCCCTCGCTGTGGAGACACGCTGCACGCGGTGTTCTACGAGGACTACGTCATGTGCTACTGCCCGACCTGCCAGACCGACGGCAAGCTGCTCAAGGACCGCCGTCTGTCGCGCCTGCTGAAGTAGGCGGCTAGAACCTACTGCAGCCCCTCGCGCGCCTCGCGCACGAGGGTTACCGCTTCAGGGAAGATCGTCGCCATGACTGCGCGCAGCTGCTCGGCCTGCTGCTCAGTCGTGCCCTGGATGTTGGCGCGGTTCATGGCCGCCACGGTGAGGTCGACGGCGAGCTTGATCGCGTTGTCAGCCCAGGCCAGCCGCTGAGCACCCTGCATCTGCTCGGCAAACTCTCCGAGTCGCCGCTGGATGTCGTCCGGATCTCCGAACATTCCGCCGAAGCCGCTGCCTTCCATGAGTCCAATGGTAGCCACCTCCAGTGGCCGGCCCTGAGCGCAGAGCGCCGGGTGCGGAGCGGGGCTCTACCATACGCGGCCCGATGAACCCCGAACAGCAGCTCGGCTATGAGTCCTCCGTCCGCGACCGACAGGCCGTCGTGGCGGCCGTGGCTGCAGTGCTGCTCATCGCAGGCACCGCGATCCAGCTGGCCGGTCCCAAGTCGCGGGTGGCCGAGCTGACGATCGAGCTCATCACCGACAGCCGCCGGGTCGGGTTCGACCTGGTTGCCGCGGCGCTCAACGCGGTGGCGTTCATCGCCATCGGATGGACGGTGAGTTATCTCAGCCAGTGCGCGCGCGCCCGCAATCCCGAGCGGGTTCGCTCCTGGGTGCGCATCGTGGCCCTCGTCGGTAGCGTCCTCGCCGCGCTGGCCACGATCGTGTTCGCGATCGTGATCGCCGTTCAGGCCCACCAGTTCGTGACCACCGGCGCCCAGACCTATCAGCAGGCCAACGCCCTACTCGCGAGCCCGATCGACAGTGTGCTGCAGGTGGCGGCCCTGCTGGGCATCTTCATGCTCGCTCTGGGCGTGGTGCTCACGTCGCTGCACGCCATGCAGCAAGGGCTGCTCCCCAAGGTCATGGGGTATGCCGGGATCTTTGCCGGCGTGCTGATCGTCTTCCCGCTGTCGGTCCTTCAGATCCCCGTCGTCCAGGCGGGCTGGTTGGCTGGCTTGGCCTACCTCTTCTCCGGGCGCTGGCCAGGCGGCCTACCGCCGGCCTGGATCACCGGTCAGGCGCAGCCCTGGCCCTCCTCGGCGCAGATGCGCGCCCAGCGCGCGGCCGGAGCCGGGCCTGCGCGCGCTAAGCCGGCGCCCACCGCGTCGCCCCAGCCGGCCGGCGCCCCGGCCCCGGGTCGCACCCGGGCCACCACCTCAAAGCGCAAGCGCAAGCGCCGTCACTGAGTGGTCGCCGCTGGGCGGCGCTCAGTGACCGTTCGTCGTCCTTCAGGCCCCGTTCGGCGATAGCCGGTTGTCGCCGCGGCGGTACTCCCGCAGCGTTTGCCCTCTCAGCAACGCCTAACAAGGAGGCCCCAGATGGAGGCAGGTCGTCTACCCCCGCGCGAAGGTCGTCCACCCGCGCGCGAGGCTGACCTCGCGCCGGCCACTGAGGACCCGACCGGTGGACGCATGGCCGGCTGGACGCCGGCCGATCCCGGACCCCTCGGACTGGCCGCGTTTGCCGCCACGACGTTCGTGCTCAGCATGATCAACGCGAACCTGGTCGGCGGCGGCCTGAAGACCGCCGGGGTGGTCCTCGGCCTCGCGCTGGCCTACGGTGGCATCGCGCAGTTCGTCGCCGGGATATGGGAGTTTCGCACCGGGAACACCTTCGGGGCGACTGCGTTCTGCTCCTACGGAGCGTTCTGGATCTCCTTCTACGTCCTGCTGCACACCGGAGCGGTGCTCATCCCCAAGGCCGAGCTGGGCAGCGCGGTCGGCCTGTACCTGTGGGCGTGGGGGATCTTCACGACCTACATGTTCTTCGCCTCACTGCGCACCACGGGGGCGATCTCCTTGGTCTTCCTGCTCTTGGCGATCACCTTCATCCTGCTCGGGATCGGTAACTCGGCCCTCACCGGGACCGCCGCCGAGACCAACGGGACGATCAAGCTCGGTGGGTACGTTGGGCTGGCCACTGCGGCCGCGGCCTGGTACGCGTCGTTTGCCGGCGTGATCAACGGGACCTGGGGAAGGGTCGTTCTGCCCGTCTTTCCCCTGAATCGTCGCTGACCGAAGGGTCGGTCGCGGCCGGGACGGGTAAGACTAGACACAGATAGAGCCGCATCTGCGGCCAGCTCGGGC
>JALYZQ010000006.1 GCA_030948805.1 Actinomycetota bacterium
CTTCGCGATCGGCGCGGTGCTGATGATGCAGTTCGCCGCCGAGGCGGCCCGCCACATGGCACGCGCCGAGATCATCGAGCTCCACCACGACGGAAAGCTCGACAAGCCGTCGGGGACGGCGGCACGCACGGCCGCACTCATGCGCGCGGCGGCGGGGGGGGACGAGATTCCGATCCACTCCGTCCGGCTGCCCGGGCTCGTCGCCCACCAGGAGGTCATCCTCGGCGACGTCGGCCAGACGCTCACCATCCGCCACGACTCCGTCGACCGCGAATCGTTCATGCCCGGCGTGCTGCTGGCCGTCCGGCGGGTCGGCACGCTGAGCGACTCCCCGGTCGTCGGCCTGGAGAAGCTGCTCGGATGACGATCTGACATGGACGCCCGCGCCGGCCTGACCGATTCCTCGCCGCTCGTGCATTCGCCCTGCTCATCGACGGCGGCGCGTTGCCGGGAATCCTGTAGCTGCGGCGTCAGCGTCCGGCGGCGCTGAAGATCGCCGCCCGCGCCAGGCCGACATACCAGTCGACCACGTCCCCGCGCGGCACCGCGGGCTGCTTCAGCCACCAGTTGGCCAGCGACTCGCCGGCGCCCACGATGGCCTCCGCCACCCCCTCGGAGGCGGGGGGTGTCAACCCTGTCCATGAGGAGCTGCCCTCGCCCTCCAGCATCCGTCGCACCTCGGTGACGATCTGATCGCGCAAGGCGGCGACCTGCTCGGCCAGGGGACGGCTGGCGTTGAGCTCGCGAAAGAGTACGGTCCAGCCGTCGCGATGCTCCTCCACGAAAGCCAGGAACTCACCGATCACGGCCCGCACGCGGAGCGTTCCATGCCCGGGTCCGTCCGTGCCGACCAGGCGCTCCACCAGCTCCCCACCGGTGCGCTCGATGTAGGCCACGTACAAGCCCTCCTTGGAGCCGAAGTAGGCATACAGCATCGGCTTGGATACGCCGGCCAGCTCGGCGATGTGGTCCATCGAGGCCCGCTCATAACTGTCCTGGGCGAAGACCCGGCCCGCGACGGCCAGGATCAGGGGCTCACGAACCGAGCGCGGCACCCCGCGAGTGCCGGCCCGGCGGGAGGGGTGACGAGAAGATTCGTCGAAGGCTGGAGCCTCGCGCGAAGGCAAATCGTGTACAAATCTACCTGAACCGATATTACTTCTCAGTAGAGAGTGTGAATGCCGGAAAGAGGAGCCAGGCCCAATGTAAATCCGATTCAACGCCGCGTGCTGAACGCACTCGCTGCGCTGAGCTCGCCACTGCTGGTCGACGACTACCTGGAGCTGATCAACCCGCTGTGGTCAACGCGCGAGCTGCGGGGGCGAGTCGAGCGCATCCAGCGCGAGACGCCCGACGCGGCGACCGTCCTGATCAAGCCCGGCTATCGCTGGGGGGGCCACGAGCCCGGCCAGTACCTGCGCATCGGACTGGACATCGAGGGCGTGAGGCACTGGCGCGCCTATTCGCTGACCTCTGATCCTCAACGCCCCGACGGACTGATCAGCATCACGGTCAAGAACGTGGACGAGGGCAAGGTCTCGCCCTACCTGGTCCGTCGCGGCCGACCCGGCACGATCGTCTCCCTGGGCGGCGTCGAGGGAGAGTTCATGCTCCCCGACGAGCTTCCCCCCAAGCTGCTGTTCATCAGCGCGGGCAGCGGGATCACCCCGATCATGAGCATGCTCCGCCACCTCGACCAGTCAGGCGAGCTCGACGATGCCGTCCTACTGCACTCCGCCCGGCGGTCCGAGGAGGTCATCTTCGGTGACCAGCTGCGCGAGATGGCCGGCCGCCGTGAGCGCTTCATGCTCCACGAGCAGCTCACCGCCGACCAGGGTCGCATGGGCCCCGAGAACCTCGACAAGCTGTGTTCGGACTGGCGCGAGCGCCAGGCCTATATTTCGGGGCCGACCGACATGCTCGACGCCTTCACCGAGCTCTACGAGAAGGAGGGGCTCGAGGACAAGCTCAAGCTGGAGCGCTTTCAGCCCAAGCTCGGCTTGGGCGAGGCCGGCGAGGGGGAGGGAGGGACGATCAAGTTCCTGGACTCTGACCAGGAGGCCGAGTCAGACGGCAAGGTGCCGATTCTCGTAGCCGGGGAGGAGATCGGCTTGGACCTGCCCTACGGCTGTCGCGAGGGGATCTGTCACACCTGTGTCTGCGAGCTGCGCTCCGGCCGGGTGCGCGACCTGCGCACCGGGAAGGTCTCCGGCCAGGAGGGAGAGACGATCCAGACCTGCATCAACGCCCCCGAGGGACCGATCGAGATCAAGCTGTGAGGCCCGAGCACTTCGACCACCAGGAGGAATCATGACCACTGCCGTTCAGAACGGCCACGGACCCGTTTCCGAGGCACCGAGCGAGAACGGCTCGGATAATCCACTGCACCACCTGACCGACGAGCAGATCGAGGCGATCGGCAAGGAGTTCGACGAGCTCCATGAGCAGGTCAAGGCCGACCTGGGCGACCGCGATGCGAAGTACATCCGCTCGATGATCACCTTCCAGCGCCAGCTGGCCCTCATCGGCCGGGCCGAGCTGTTTGCCTCGCGTTGGCGCCTGCCCTGGGCCCTCGGAGCGGCCACGCTGGGGATGGCCAAGATCCTCGAGAACATGGAGATCGGCCACAACGTCATGCACGGCCAGTGGGACTGGATGAACGACCCCGTCATCAACTCCCGCGTCTGGGACTGGGACACCGCCTCCACTGCCGAGGCCTGGCGTCACTCCCACAACTACATCCACCACACATATACCAACATCATCGGCAAGGATCGCGACCTCGGCTATGAGATCATGCGCATCGATCCGGCCCAGAAGTGGCACCCCGTATACCTGCTGCAGCCGATCTACAACGTGCTGCTGGCGCTGCAGTTCGAGTGGGGAGTGGCAGTCCACGACCTCGATTTCGACGCCATCCGGGCCGGCGAGAAGGACGGCAAGCAGGTGCTCAAGGAGCTCAAGGGCATCGCCGGCAAGGCCCGGGCCCAGGTCATCAAGGACTACATCGCCTGGCCTCTGATCAGCGGCCTGGTCATGACGGGGATCGAGGCGGGCGTACTGGCCATCAAGGCGCGCGACGAGCGCAACGCGCGGGGACTCGGTCGCAAGGCGCGTCGCGTCCTGCGCACGGCGGCCCGCAAGACCGGCAACGAGAGCGTCCTCTCTCAGCTGGTCGCTCGCCGCTCGTTCCGTGAGCCCTTCAAGCGGACGCTGACCGCCAACGTTGCCGCCAACCTGATGCGCAACGTGTGGTCCTACGCGATCATCTTCTGCGGCCACTTCCCCGACCAGACTTACACGTTCACCGCGGAGGAGACCGAGAACGAGACGAGCGGGGGCCGGTACGTCCGGCAGCTGTTGGGGGCGGCCAACATCGATGGCGGTCCGACGTTCCACGTGATCAGCGGCAACCTCGGCTACCAGGTCGAGCATCACCTGTATCCCGACATGCCCAGCACTCGCTACGGGGAGATCGCGCCCAAGGTGCGCGAGATCTGCGAGCGCTATGACCTGCCGTACAACACCGGACCGTTCGGACAGCAGCTGGGCATGGTGCAGCGCACGATCCTGCGCCTGGCCCTGCCGGGGGGCAAGTCGCGCCCCAAGCCCGGCCCCTACCGGGGCCCGCGCTACCGCGGTGAGGGCGAGCGGGTCGGGGCTGACGTGAAGGCCGGCTGAGTCAACCCCGCTGATCTGTCCTCAGGGGTGTGATGTATCTAAGGTGCGAAAACCGCCGCTTAGGTACATCACCCTCGCCCTAGCTCGCGAAATACCGGCCTGAGCGCGGTCCCGGTACGGTTCCCAGCCGATGCCGCTCGAGATCAGCCCCGTCAAGGGGTTCCGGGAACTGCGGGAGTTCGTCGACCTGCCCTTTCGCCTGCACGCCGGGACCCCGTGGATCCCGCCGCTGAAGCTCGAGCGCTACCAGTTCCTGACGCGCAAGCTGAACCCGTTCTTCACCCACGGCGAGGCCCAGTACTTCCTGGCCCGCCGTGAGGGGCGCGTGGTGGGGCGGATCACCGCCCAGATCGATCACGACTTCAATCGCTTTCACAACGCCCGCTGGGGGATGTTCGGCTTCTTGGAGTTCGAGGACGACCAGGCCATCCTCGATGCGCTGCTCCAGACCGCTGAGGCCTGGTGCGCAGGCCACGACTGCGATCGCATGGTCGGCCCGATGAGCTTTCAGATCAACGACGAGGCGGGAATCCTGTTCGAGGGCTATGAGCGCGAACCACTGATCCGCGAGCCCTGGAACCCCCCCTACTACGAGCAGCGCTGCCAGGAGTCGAGCCTGACCAAAGTGATGGACCTCTACGGATGGGGCCTGGAGATCTCCGACCGCGAGCGGATGAACCCGATCCTGCCGCAGATCGCCGAGCGCGCGCAAAGCCAGCACGGGATCACGATCCGCAAGATGTCGCGACGGCATCTGCGGGCCGACATGGATGAGTTCGCCAAGGTCTACAACGCGGCCTGGTCAGACAACTGGGGCTTCGTGCCCTACTCCAAAGCTGATCTGGACGCCTACGCGATTGACATGCAGCTCGTGTTCGCCAGCCAGTGGTTCATGGTCGCCGAGCAGAACGGCCAGACGATCGCCATGGCCATCACGATCCCCGACATCCACCAGGTCTACAAGAAGATGCAGGGCCATCTGCTCCCGCTGGGCTGGTGGCACTACCTCAACCGCGCCCGGATCATCGACCGCGTGCGGATCGGTTTCTTGGGCGTCCTCCCGGAGTACCAGCACACCGGCGTGGCCGCCGCGCTGTACGTCGAGCACTTCGACGTGGCCAGCCGTTCACGCCAGAAGCAGGGTGAGGCCAGCTTCATCCTCGAGACCAACACCTCGATGAACCGCGGCCTGGAGGCGATGGGTGCGCGGATCGTCAAACGCTGGCGCCTGTACGAGCGCATGCTCGACGGCCCCCGGTAAAGCCAACCGGCGCGGCTGCGGGCGCGCCCCTTTGCGTGACTCCATCGTGGCCGGGCGATATCTTCCGTGGTGCAACCCGCCAAGGAAGAAGGCGCCATGCCGTGGACAACGAATGTGCTCGTGGTCGCCAACGTGACGGCCACCTCTCCGGAGTTGGTCGGCGCGCTCACCACCAAGGGCCAATCAGGTCCAGCGAGATTTCGCCTGGTGATCCCGGCCAGCCCCATCACCGGTGGCCGGCAGGCGGCGGCGGCGCAGCTGGCCGAGGCGCTCGAGCGCCTGCGCGCCGCTGGTCTCGAGATCGACGGGACCGTTGGCAGCATCGACCCGATCGTCGCCGTGAGCGACGAATGGGACCCGCGACGCTATGACGAGGTGATCGTCTCCACGCTGCCCATGGGCGCCTCCAAGTGGCTTCACGCCGGTCTGCCCGAGCGGATCGAGCGCCTCACGGGCGCCCCCGTCACCCATGTCGTGTCTGAGCCGGCCAAGCCGGCCCCGCAGACCCGGCCGGCCCCTGAGCACGCAAAGCTCGGGGTGATGGCGCCCCTGTCGGTGCTCAGCTGGGGCCGACGCCACGATCGCTAGTACCGCCCGGCGGGCCGTCCCGGTCCCTGCGATAATCGCCCGATGACCGCCCATCTCGGCTCGATCCTGACGGCGATGGTCACCCCGTTCGATGGCGCCGGTCGGGTGGACGAGGAGGCCGCGGTGGCCCTGATGCACCACCTCGTGGCCCACGGGTCCGACGGCCTGGTGATCTGCGGAACCACGGGTGAGGCGGCCACGCTGTCCGACGAGGAGCAGCTGGCCATGATCGCCCTGGCCGTGGAGGAGATGGGCGAACGCTGCACGGTGATAGCCGGTGTCGGCTCCAATGACACGCGCCACGCCGTCTGGCTGACCGAGCGGGCGACGGAGCTGGGCCCCGACGCCCTGCTCTCGGTCAACCCCTATTACAACCGACCCAGCCGCCGGGGGATCGTGGCCCACTACGAGCATGTCAACGCGGCCACAGACCTGCCGATCCTGCTCTACAACATCCCCCAGCGCACCGGCGCCGATCTGCCCAACGAGCTGATCGCGCAGCTCGGAGAGCTCGAGCACATCTGCGGCGTAAAGCAGGCCAACCCCGCCAACCTGGCCGCGATCGACGGAATGCTGATCTACGCCGGTAACGACGACATGCTGGCCGACGTACTCGATCTGGGTGGTCCCGGCGGGGTCCTGACCGGCAGTCACATCTTCGGTCTCGAGATGCGGCGGATGGTCGATGAGCCCGAGCGCCGGCGTGAGATCGACGCCGGCCTGCAAGACGTCTATCGCGACCTGGCCATCGCTCCCCAGGCCTGCAGCCTCAAGGCCGCGCTGGAGATGATCGGCGTCCGGGTGGGCAAGCCGCGCTTGCCCTACGTGGAGCTCGACGCCGGCGAGCAGGCGGTCATCCGCAGCCTGCTCGAACGCCACGGGCGGCTCTCTGTGGCCGCTCGATGAACGGCCACCAGCGCAGCGCAGTCCAGCCGTGAGTCAACCCCTGCGGGTCCTGCCCCTCGGCGGGCTGGGCGAGATCGGCAAGAACATGATGGTGGTCGAGTACAACGGCCGGATCGTCGTCGTGGACACCGGACTGCGGTTCCCCACCACCGACATGCTGGGCATCGATCTCGTGCTGCCCGACTTCGCCTACCTGCGCGAGCGCGTCCAGGATATCGAGGCCATTGTCATCACCCACGGCCATGAGGACCACCTGGGGGCTCTGCCCTGGGTGCTGCGTGAGCTCGGAGCCGACCGCGCGCCCACCGTCTACGGCGGCCCGCTGACGATCGCCACGGCCCGGTCCAAGCTCGATGAGCACAACCTGCGCGAGGTCGACCTCCGGAACCTGCCCGCCGGCGAGGACGTGGATCTGGGACCGTTCGGGCTGGAGCTGGTCCACATGACCCACTCGATCCCGGACTCGTGCGCCGTGGCGTTGCGCACTGAGCTGGGCGTAGTGCTGATCACCGGCGACTACAAGTTCGATCAGACGCCGGTGGACGGACCACCGGCCGACGTGGCTCGCCTGGCCGAGCTGGGCAGCGAAGGCGTGCTGCTGCTGTGCGGCGACTCCACCAACGCCGACCGTCCCGGGTTCTCCCCCTCCGAGCGCGAGGTCGGGCCTCAGCTCGAGCAAGTCTTCGCGCGCGCCGAGGGTCGGATCATCGTCACCAGCTTTGCCTCCAACATCCACCGCGTGCAACAGGTCGTAGACGCCGCCGCGGCCCTGGGTCGCAAGGTCGCGCTGGTCGGCCGATCGATGCGCAAGAACGTCAACATCGGGCGCTCCCTGGGCCACATCGAGGTACCCGAGGGAATGCTCATCCAGCCCCACGAGGTCGAGGACTGGCCCGACCACAAGACCGTCGTCATCTCCACCGGCTCCCAGGGTGAGCCTCTGTCGGCACTGCGCCGGATGGCCTACAACGACCATCGTCAGATCACTTTGCGCAGAGGAGACACGGTCGTCTTCTCAGCCACGCCGATCCCCGGCAACGAGCGCGCGGTCAATGAGACAGTCGACCGGCTGTTTCACATCGGCTGCAACGTGATCACGCCGCGCGAAGCCCCCATCCACGCCTCGGGGCACGGCTACACCGAGGAGCTGAAGCTGATGCTCAACCTGGTTCGCCCTCGCTACGTGCTACCGGTGCACGGCGACCACAAACGGATCCGCCTGCACTCGGCGATCGCCGATGCGGTGGGGATCGACCCCGACGCGGTGTTTGCCGGCGAGAACGGGCTGCCGTTGCAGATCGACGAGCGCGGCGCGCGCTTCGGCGATCGGGAGCAGGCGGGGATGATCTTCGTCGACGGAGTCGACATCGGCGATCCGGCCGACGTTGCCCTGCGCGACCGCCGGATGCTCTCCGCGGACGGGATATTCATCGTCGTGGCCACTATCTCCGAGCAGTCCGGGGAGTCGGTGGCCCCGCCGGAGGTCATCTTCCGCGGAGTGCCGTTCATCGAGCAGGCCGACGGCCTGGTCGCCGACATCCGCGACGAGGTCGAGCATTCACTGGCCGGGGCGGCCGCCGAGGGGATCCGGGAGATCGACCTGCTCCAGCAGGAGCTACACGACGATCTGGCCGCTTTCGTCTATGACCGGTTGCGCCGCCGGCCCATGGTCCTCCCGGTCGTGGTCGAGGTCTGACTCCCGTCGCTCCTCGACGCGCTCGACGCGCTCGACGCCGGAGCCTGTTCTGAGGGGATCCTGATCACGAAGCGCGTCCCGGCTCCGTCGGGCGGAGGCTGCATCTGGACGCCGCCGCCGTGGGAGACGGCGACCGCGCGGACGATGGCCAGCCCCAGCCCGGACCCCCGCCCCCCGTCACGACCGCCGCGCACGAAGCGCTCGAAGACCCGCTGATCCAGCTCGGGCGGGACCCCGGGGCCGCTGTCGGAGACGACCAGCACCGCATCGGCGCCGTCGGTCGTCGTGCTGGCGGTGATCCGCGTCCCGGGGGGCGTGTGACGGACCGCGTTCTCGAGCAGGTTGAGCACGAGCCGGTGCAGATCGTCGCGGACGCCGTCCACCACGGCCGGGCGGGCGGCGATCGAAAGCTCGTGATGGTCGGCCATCGGCCCCAGCTCCGAGGCGGCGTCCAGGAGTACATCGGCCAGGTCGGTGGGCCGGCGAGGCTGCGTGCGCCGAGCGTCGGCCCGGGCCAGCAGCAGAAGGTCACCGACCAGCCGGCGCATCCGCCGGGTCGAGCGCAAGGCCGCCTCGGCGGTCTCGGCCTGTTCACCGGCCAGCTCTTCGGTGAGCAGCTCGAGGTTGGCCAGCACGCTGGTCAGCGGCGTGCGCAGCTCATGCGAGGCGTCGGCGACGAACTCCCGCTGGCGATCGAGCATCGCTTGCGTGTTCGAGCGCGCGGCATCCAGCGATCCGAGCATGCGCTCGAGCGTCCGAGCCAGCTCGGCGATCTCATCGTCGGCCTCGGGGTGGGGGATTCGGCGGGTGGCGTCCCCGGTGCGCTCGATCTCCCCGGCCGCGTTGGTGAGCTCGACGATCGGTCGCATCGCTCGAGCGGACACGAACAGCCCAGCGATCAGCGCGGCCACGGTACCGCCCAGGACGCCCAGCAGGAGGAAGACCTGGACCTCGGCCAGAGTGTGGTCGATGTCAGACAGCGGTAGCGCATAGAGAAGAACCACCTGGCCCGCCCCCGGCGGCTGAACATCCAGGGTGCGAACGGCAACGCGGTAGCCACTGGCCGTGAACGTTCCCGACGTCTTGGTGGGCTCGGTCCGAAAGTACTGCGGCTTGAGCGGCGCCCGCGGACCCCGAATGTTGTCCTGTGTGCACAACAGCTGCCCGTCGGTGGCGTCGAAGATCCGGATCTGCGCGTTCTCGACGCTCGCGATGTCGCTGAGGTGGACCCGGGTCCGGTTGCACTGCAGCGCGCCCGTGCGGTCGAAACGCAGCTTGTGGTTGAGCTGGCCCTCCAAGCGGTCGATGGCCGCCGTCTGCTGGGAGGAGAACTGCGAGGCGACCTGGCGGTTGGTCAGGGCGCCCACGATGGCTGCGAACCCGGCCAGGATCACGAAGGTCAGCGCCGCCGAGCCGCCGGCCAGCCGCCATCGGATAGGTACCGACCTATACGCGGAGTACGTAGCCCGCGCCGCGGATCGTGTGTAGGAGGCGAGGTTCGCCACCGGATTCCAGCTTTCTCCGTAGGTTGGAGACGAACACCTCGATGGTGTTCGTCATCGAGAATGGGTCATAACCCCACACCTCATCCAGCAAGCGCTGGCGTGAGATCACGATGCGCTCATTGCGCATCAGGTATTCGAGCAACTCGAACTCCCTCTGAGTGAGGTCGACCGAACGCTCGGCTCGGGTGACCTCATGCGTGTCGGGGTTGAGCTTGAGGTCTCCGACGCTGAGGTTGGCCTGGCCCCGCGGCGGCCGGCGCCGCAGCAGGGCTCGCAGACGAGCCAGCAGCTCCTGACGCTCGAACGGCTTGACCAGGTAGTCGTCGGCGCCGGCGTCCAGCCCCTCCACCCGCGACTCGATCGCGTCCCGCGCGGTCAGGACCAGGATCGGAACGTCGTCATCCTGATCGCGCAGCCGCCTGGCCACCTCAATGCCGTCCAGTCCCGGCAGACCGAGGTCCAGCACCACCAGGTCGGGCAGAAAGCCGTGCGCCTGATTGAGGGCCAGCTCTCCGTCCTCGGCCACCCTGACCTCATAGCCCTCCATCCGCAGGCTGCGCTTGAGGACCTGGGCGATGGCGTCGTCGTCCTCAACGACCAGGACGCGGGGTGGGCGATCATATTCGGCCATGCTCGCCCGAGATGGTAGGGGGCGATCGGACGCTCTGCGCGAGGCTTCAGCGATTCTTTATGGACGCTCGCCGGAGCGTCCCGCCTTGTTTTGCGGCAGGAGCCCGAGCCTGCCCGTCGAAGCGACTAGATCGGATATGGCCACCCAGCAGAAGCGAAAGCCGGCCCAGCGCAAGCCGGCCCCCAAGCGCAGGAGCACCCCCAGATCCAAGGCGCCGCCGCGGCGGGCCCAGCGCTCTCTGCTGGCCAGCCGTCCGGCCCTTCCGCGCCCGGTGCTGGAGGCCCATCACGTCGATATCGCCGCTCTGGCCCTGATCGCGATCGGGGTCTTTCTCGGGGGAGTCGCCTGGGCGCACTGGTCCGGTGGCGCGCTCGGGGAGGGCGCCGTGAGGGCCACCCGGTTCGTGTTCGGGCGTCTGGGCTATGCCGTGCCCGCCGCCCTGGTCGCCGCCGGCGCCCTGATCCTGGCCCGCGAGCTTCGCCCGCCCGCCCGACCGATGCGAACCGGTGTCATCTGCCTGGTCACCGCGCTGACCCTGGCGCTGGCCGCCGGGACGCTGGGACTCGGCCACGGCCCCGGCGTCGCTCACGATTTCTGGCGTCCGGCCGCCTTTGAAACCCGCGGCGGGGTCCTTGGCCAGGCCGAGCTGTGGGTGGCCTCCCACCTGCTCTCAAATCTGGGGGCCGACATTCTGGCGGTCTTCCTGCTCATCGCCGGTCTCATCCTGGTCAGCGGAGCGACGCTCGCCGGGGCGCTGCGGCTGACCGGCGCCGGCGTGGTGGGCAC
>JALYZQ010000008.1 GCA_030948805.1 Actinomycetota bacterium
CACCTTCAGCATCCCCCGCTTCTCCTGGATCATGATCGAGTGGATGAAGGCGGTGACGCACAGCCACGGCATCAGGGCGGCGTTCTCAACCGGATCCCAGGCCCAGTAGCCGCCCCAGCCCAGCTCGGTGTAGGACCACCGGGCGCCGAGCAGAATGCCGACGCCCAGGCACAGCCAGGCGGCGAGCGCGAACCGGCGCGTGACCGCGATCCACTCCGCGCTCAGGCGGCCGCTGATCAGGGCCCCGACCCCGAAGGCGAACGGAACCATCATCAGCGTGTAGCCCGAGTAGAGCATCGGGGGGTGGAACATCATCGTCGTGTGGCGCAACAGCGGATCGAGGCCCGCTCCCTCGCTCGGAGGCGCGGAGCTGGTCGCGAACGGGTTGGCGAAGAAGACGGTGAGACCTACGAAGAACGTGCACAGCGCGAACAGCACCGCCTGCGCGTAGGGCGTGATCTCCCGCACGCGTCGGCGCGTGAGGAGCAGGGCCAGGCTCGACCAGCACGACAGCAGCAAAAGCCACAGCAGCAGGCTGCCCTGCTGGGTGGACCAGATCGCCGCGGCTCTGTAGAACGTCGGCGTGGTCGTGCTCGAGCCCGAGGCCACGATGTTGTAGGAGAAGTCCGAGCTGATGAAGGCCACGTCGAGGATCACGAAGGCGATCGCCGACATGCCGGCCAGCACGTACATGGCCCGACGGCCGGAGTCGACCCAGCGCCGTCCCCCCCGGCGCGCCCCGTACACCGAGGCCCAAGCGCCGTACAGGCAACTGGCCAGGCCGAAAATCAGCAGCAGACGCCCGACGGCGGCCATCTAGTGAGCCCTCCTGCCCATCAATACGACGCCGTGGCGGCCTGGTACTTGGACGGGCACTTCGTGGTCAGCGAGTTCGGCTGGCCGATGAAGCCGGCCTGGCCACCCTCGCGAACCGTGACCAACACCCCGCGCCCGGGGGCGAACGGATCCGGGACCGGGCCCGTGTAGCGGACCGGGACCGACACCCGGAGCTTGGGATCGCGGACTCGAAACACGAGCACCGAGCCCTGGTGGCGCACAGATCCATCCAACACCGTTCCGGCCAGGACGTAGGCGGTGCCCGGACGAGCCCGCTTGAGCAGTTGCGAGGCGGTGAGCTCCTCCCGGCCGGCAGCGAAGCTCGTGTAGACAAGCGCCGAGGCCAGCAGCAGCGCGACGGTGAGGGCGATCGTCAGGCGGATCGCGCGCTTGCGGCTTGGGTCCATGCGCTCTGGATTGTCCCATAGACGTCCGGGGGGAGGCCTAGCGTGCCCAAGGCACCGCATTAGGTTGCGTTTGGGTTAGCTGCGAGGAATAAATGGCCGGACCGCGAAACCATTGGGCACCTATGCCGTTGTTTGTCATGACAGTGACCACCCGTTCGAAACTCAGCGCCGGCCGGATCAGGCGCCACCGCGAAGGGCGACTGGGACGAGCCACGGGACGCACAGGCGCCCCGTCTCGCCCGGAGCCGGCGACGACCACCAGCAATCGACACTCCTCGGCCGCGCTGCGTCGGCGCCAGGCCGGAGCGCCGCAGGATCAGGCGGTCTACAGCTGCTGCTGCGGATTCGTGTTCGAGGCCCAGGTGTCCACGTCGGTCGGCTGCCCGCATTGCGGCGGCACCCAAGCCTGGTAGGCGAGATCAGAGCAGGCTGCCGCCCGGCGGCAGCACCCACAGCCGGCGCGCGAACTGCTGCGCTGTAGCTGCCTCCAAGTCGTTGACCCGCTCAGCGCCATCGGCGGCCATCGCCCGACCCAGCTCTGACCAGGCCCGCGCCACGCCGGCCACGCGTGCCGTACCCCAGCCGGTGGCGGCGGTCAGCTCCTGAGCCCGAGCCTGAACATCGGAGAGCGTGAACTCCCCGAACGGCTTGTAGCCCTCCGACGCATAGACCGGGCGGCTCAGGGCGTCCTCCTCGGGCGTCATCCGTGTGCCCCGCCGAGATGTTGGATGGGGCTCACCCAAACCCCCACTTGGGCATCGCGGACAGGCCGCCGTTGCGCAGAGCGCGCTCGGTGTCGGCCGTGCGCCAGCTGTGGGGATAGGGTGGGCGGCGCCAGGGTCCGGGCGCGATCGTGCCGTTGTGCTCGCGCAGGTAGGCGGTCAGCTCACCGCGGTGCTCGGCGCACGCGTAGCGCCGAGGCCCGAGCGGGCCTCCGCCCAGCCAAACCAACCAGCGTCCCGGCGCTGCGTCCAGGTACTGACCGAAGGCCAGCTCCCGCAGCTGGCCCTCCAGTGCCAGCTGGGTCAGGGGATCAGGCCCGGCGGGGCAGAACTGGCAGCGAAACACGACCCGTATCGTCATCAGGCCGCAGTTCCCATCGCCCGGCGTCGCAGTCGGCCCAAGACCGGTCCGTAGGTGAACTGGCGTCCCAGGGCGGCCGCCTGTCCCAGCTTGCTGGGACGGGTGAAGGGCATGAAGCGGTCCGGGAAGCCCGGCATCGTGCAGCCGATGCAGATCCCGCCCACGTTGGGGCAGCCTCCGACGCCCCCGGTCCATCCGCGTATCGGCACGTTGCACCGTGTCACCGGCCCCTTGCACCCCAGCTTGACCAGGCAGCCGCGCGCATCGTCGGGAGTACGGGCAAATTCGCCCTGCTCGGCGAACCCGGCCCGGCCGCAGCCCTGCTGAACCGTGCGGTCGAACAGCCAACCCGGACGGCACTGATCGTCGAGTGAGAACATGTCCTCCACGCCGGCCACGTGCAGGGCCAGGTGCAACAACGTCTCGGTGATGTTGTCGGGCTGGACCGGGCAGCCGGGCAGGTTGACCACGGGCAACCCGCGGCGTGAGCGCCAGCCGGGGCCCAGGTGATCCCGCACGCCCATGGCCCCGGTCGGGTTCCCGCGCATCGCGGGCACCCCCCCGAAGGCGGCGCACGTTCCCATGGCCAGCACAGCGGCGGCGCGAGGGGCGAGGCGATCGATCCACGTGCTGGTGGTTATCGGGTCTCCGGTGGCCGGTTCGACGCCCATCGCCGCCCAGTGGCCTTCTCCGCTGATCTGCTCATTGGGCACCGAGCCCTCGACCATGAGCAGGAACGGATCCAGCCTTCCGGCCGCAGCGGCGTGGAAGGCCCCCATGAAGTCCTCGCCCGTCTCGTAGGCCAGCAGCGGGTTGTAGATGACCAGCCGGGGTGTCCCCGGCAAGACCCCCCGCCACAGGTCCTCCAGGCTGGGACTGGTGGCGCTGGTCATAGCCACCGATTCGCCGTCGCAGCCCAGCCCTGCGGTCAGCCAGACCACGTGCACCAGCAGCCCCTCGGCGCGCCGATAGCCGGGACCGAATTGCAGCGGACGCATCAGGGCCGGCCGGTGAAGCCCGACGCCCGCACCAGCGGCTGTACGCGGCCGCCCCCGGACTGTCGCATGCAATCCAGGTGCTCTTCGATGTGGCCGCGCAGATGCCACTCGTCACCGTGTCCGGTGACCACCTCATCCCGGGCCAATCGAGCCAGCGCGTGGGAGACCGACGGGCGCTCGGCGCCAACCAGACGGCCCAGGAGCTGATGGGTCAGAGGGAGGGGCAAGCGCACGCCGCCCGGCTCCACCTTGCCCCAGCGGCCGGCCAGATGCCAGAGCAGCAGGGCCAGGCGTACGTCCAGTCGCGGCTGTGAGGCGATGGCGCGCTGCACGTTGAGGTTGCGGGCCCGGCGCTCGGCGCGGCGCACGAGGGCCTGCATGATCTGCGGCCATGGCCTGACCCGCTCAGCGAAGCCGGAGTCCAGGACGGCGAAGCGCATCGGAACCAGGGCCCGCCAGCCCACGGCCGAGGCGAACAGCTCCTCGTCGGGGCGGCCGGACGGCTCCACCAGGTCGCCTGGCCCCAGCAGCTCGGCGGCGATGCGATCGCCGACTTGCACGTTGACCGCCAGCACGCCCTCCAAGACCAGCATTCCGGGGCCCGGGCCGGTAGCGGCCAGGCGGTCCCCGAGGCCGACATCGCCGACATCGGCCTCGAACGTCATGGCGGTGGCCGCCCCTCGAGCCGCCATCCGCAGCCGCAGGTCGAGCTCCTCGGCCAGGTCGACGTCGATGTCGAGCAGGTAGCGGTAGGAGCTGGAGCGGTGCGACACGCGGGGCGTACCCGCCAGCCGGGGCGGACCCCATCCGGGGTCCCCTGCGCCGCCGCCGTCGGGCGTCACGTCGAGATTCCCCGCCTTGCCATTCCCCTTGCCATTCCCACTGCCTCAAACCTTTCAGGTCGTGGGGTTACCCACCTGCCGGGGCTGAGTCTACGCCGTCGCCTCGGGGCGCGCGACATTTCCCCGTTGCCCACGGGAGCGGTAACCGTGGTTACGGTCACCCGGATTACGGAGGGTCCTGACCGCCACTCCAGACGGTGGTATACCGGCCTCAGGCGGGTCGTCACGGTCAGCTGGGCCGTGGGAATCGCCGGAGAGGAGACGGTCCCGAAAAGCCAATGTGCCTGGCCATCCCCGGACAAGTGGTGGAGCTGGTTGACGAGGTCAACCAGCTCGCCAAGGTCGATGTGGTCGGCGTACGCCGCAACATCAACGTGAGCCTGCTCGCCTCCGACGGCGACCACGCTCGGCCCGGTGACTGGGTCCTGATTCACGTCGGCTTCGCCCTCTCCAAGGTCGACGAGGAGGAGGCTCACGCCACTCTGGCCCTGCTGCAGCGAATGGGTGCTGACTACGAGCAGGAGCTCGAGGAGCTCAAGGCCAGCGTGATCGAATGAGCAGCGACCGCGCCTGCGAGGCCACGATGGGTCACTGCATCACCTGCGGCGATGAGGGCATCCCCATGACCGTGGTGGCGGCCGGCCTGTGCCAGGACGTCGACGGCCAGCGTCACGACGTGGCGGTCGAGCTGGTCGAGCCCGTCTGTCCCGGCGAGCGGCTGCTGGTCCACGCCGGCGTAGCGATCGGAAGGCTTTAGAACCCATGAAATACGTCGACGAATTCCGCGACGCCGAGCTCGGCCAGGTCGTGGCCGGGGAGATCCTCTCCGAGCTCGAGCCCGGTCGTCACTACAAGGTGATGGAGGTCTGCGGCGGCCACACGCACTCGATCTACAAGTACGGGATCGACGACCTGCTGCCCGACGCGGTCGAACTCGTGCACGGCCCGGGCTGTCCAGTCTGCGTGATCCCCATGGGCCGCGTCGACGACGGGATCGCCATCGCCCACAACGACGGCGTCATCTTCACCTGCTTCGGCGACATGCTGCGGGTGCCCGGCTCCGAGCACACGCTCCTGGATGCCAAGGCTCAGGGCGCCGACGTGCGCATGGTCTACTCCCCCCTAGACGCGCTACGCATCGCCCGGGAGAACCCCGAGCGCGAGGTCGTGTTCTTCGCCATCGGCTTTGAGACCACCGCGCCCTCGACGGCGCTGACCCTGATGCGTGCCAAGGCCGAGGGCATCAAGAACTTCTCCTGCGTGTGTAACCACGTAACGATCGTGCCACCCCTCCGCGCCCTGCTGGAGTCTCCGGATCTCCGCTTGGACGGCTTCATCGGCCCCGGCCACGTGTGCACCGTGGTGGGCGCGCGGCCGCTGCAGTTCATCCCCGCCGACTACGGGCGTCCCGTGGTCATCTCGGGCTTTGAGCCGCTGGACATCCTCCAGTCCATCCTCATGATCCTGCGCCAGCTGCGCGGCGGGCGCTGCGAAGTCGAGAACCAGTACACGCGCGTGGTCCCGGCGGAGGGCAACCTGCGCGCGCTGCAGGTCATGGCCGAGGTGTTTGAGCTGCGCCCCCACTTCGAGTGGCGCGGGCTGGGCTTCATCTCCCAGAGCGCGCTGCGCCTGTCCGAGGCCTACCGGGACTTCGACGCTGAGGCGCGCTTCGAAGTCCCCCATGTCCGCGTCGCCGATCCCAAGGCGTGCCAGTGCGGAGAGGTCCTCAAAGGCGTGATCAAGCCCTGGGAGTGCAAGGTATTCGGGACCGCCTGCACCCCTGAGCACGCGATCGGCACCTGCATGGTCTCTCCGGAGGGGGCGTGCGCCGCGTATTACAACTTCGGGCGCTACGCCCGGGAGCGGGAGGCTGTGTGAGCGCCGCCCCGACCAAGTCCGGACGTGAGCAGCGGGTGCTCGAGATCATCGAGACCGCCCGCGCCAAGCGAGCCCGGTTTCGCGATGAACGCATCACCCTGGCCCATGGCGCCGGCGGCAAGGCGACACAGACGCTGATCGAGGGGCTGCTGGTTCCGGCCTTCGACGCCGCCCCTGACACGGGCACGCTGAGCAGGCTCGGGGACGCGGGGGCGGTGGAGATCCAGGGCACGCACCTGGCCATGACCTCGGATTCCTTCGTGGTCAAGCCGCTGCGCTTTCCCGGCGGCTCGATCGGCGAGCTGGCCGTCAACGGGACAGTCAACGACCTGGCTATGGCGGGCGCCAAGCCGGTGGCCATGACCGTCTCGATGATCCTGGAGGAGGGCCTGGCCTCAGATACGCTGCGCGCCGAGGTGCGGGCGGTGGCTGACGCCGCGGTCGCGGCCGAGGTGGAGATCGTGGGCGGGGACACAAAGGTGGTGGAGCGCGGAGCCGCCGACGGGATGTACCTGTGCACGACGGGGATCGGCGCCGTCGATGCCCGCGCGGCACTGTCGCCCCAGGGCATCCGGCCCGGAGATCAGATCCTCGTCTCCGGACCGATCGGCGAGCACGGGACGGCGATCATGCTGGCTCGTGACCAGTTCGATCTCGACGCTGAGATCGACTCCGACACCCAGCCGCTGTGGCCGGCGACCGACGCGCTGCTCGAGGCGACGGGCTCCCAGCTGCATTGCCTGCGTGACGCGACCCGCGGCGGCGTGGCCTCGGTCCTCAATGAGCTGGCCAGGGCGTCGGGCGTGGCGATGGTCGTGCGTGAGGCCGACGTACCCGTGAGCCCGGTGGTGGCAGCAGCGGCTGAGCTCTTGGGCATCGACCCCATGTACGTGGCCAACGAGGGCAGGCTGGTCGCCTTCGTGGCTCCCGAGGCGGCTGACTCGGCGCTGGCCGCCCTGTCGGGGGTGCCGGGGTGTGCGGGCGCGGCGGCGATCGGAGAGGTCCGAGACGACCCGCCCGGGATGGTGCTGGTAGCGACCGCCTTCGGCGGTCGGCGGGTGATGGATCAGCTGGTCGGGGA
>JALYZQ010000016.1 GCA_030948805.1 Actinomycetota bacterium
GCCCACGACGGGTCTCCATCCGCGTAGTCGCAACCAGATCTGGACGATCGTGCGCCAGCTCGTCCACGACGGCACGACGATTCTGCTGACCACTCAATACCTCGAGGAGGCTGATGAACTCGCCGACCGGATCGCAGTGATCGACCACGGGCGGCTGATCGCGCAGGGAACCGGAGCGAGCCTCAAGGAACAAGTTGGCGGGTTAATCCTCGAGGTCGAGCTGGCCGATGCTGCGCGCCGCGACGAAGCGCAGGCGGTCCTAGCCGGCGTTGGCTGTGGCCAGCCCGAGCCCGATGAGCGAGCGGACCGGCTCTCGTTGCCCGCACCCGGACACGGGCTGGAGCTGGTGGAGCGCGCGGCCGCGGCGCTTCGGCGCGCAGAAATACCGGTCAGCGACCTAGGGCTGCGGGGGCCGACGCTCGACGACGTGTTCCTGCAACTCACCGGCCTGCCCCCCAGCTCGGACGGCAACCAGCCCCCCAGCTCGGACGGCGACCAGCCGCGGCCACCCGCAACGCGTCCCGCCACTGAGCCCATCGCGGGAAGCGCTAGCCCCGAGCCTGCGCATCTGGAGCGGCGGGCGTTTCGGATCTACCGGGCATCTGTCGGGGATTTGCGCTCAGCGGTTCGCGACGCGCGGATCGTGACCGGGCGCAACCTTCGGCACTTCATTCGCCAGCCGCAGCTGCTGATCTTCTCGACGATCCAGCCGGTCATGTTCGTACTCCTGTTCGCGTATGTGTTCGGCGGGGCGGTCAAAGGCTCGCTACCGAACGGCGTCAAATACATCGACTTCCTGCTGCCCGGCATCTTCGTTCAATCGGTCGCCTTTCGCGCGACGCAAACGGCGGTCGGCCTCTCCGAAGACCTCGACCGCGGAGTCGTAGACCGATTTCGGTCAATGCCGATGGCACGTTCTGCCGTGCTCGTTGGGCGGACCGTCGCTGACCTTCTGCGCAACGTACTGATCGTCGGACTGATGATCGTCGTCGGCTATCTGATCGGATTCCGTTTCCGAGCCGGGCTACCGGATGCGCTGGCTTCGATCGCGGTGGTGAGCGCGTTCGGCTTTGCGCTGAGCTGGATCTTCGCCTTCGTCGCGCTCACGGTTAGAGGTGCCGAAGCAGCCCAGTCCGCTGGGTTCGTGGTGATCTTCCCACTTGTGTTCGCGAGCTCGGTGTTCGTGCCGGTCTCGAGCATGCCAGCCTGGCTCCAGGCCGTCGCAAAGGTCAGCCCGGTCACGCTCACGGCCAATGCCGCACGCACCTACGCTCTCGAGGGCGGCGTTCCCGCCTCGCTCGTAGGAGCGACGGCATGGATCATCGGTCTCCTGATCCTGTTTGTGCCGCTCTGCGTCTGGCGCTACCGGCGCATGAGCTGACACTCCGACCGCATGACATGCGCCAGCATCACATGGGCCTGGGAACGACTGTGGCCGGCCAGATCCCACTGCTCTGAGGAGCCTCGGTTCCGCCGCTCGGACGCGGGCACGACTAGGCCGATCGGGTGCCGGCATCCGGATCGAAGAGGCGGAGCCGGAGACGACCCTAAGGTCGGTTCCCGACAAGACGGAGAGGTCCGGCGGGACGCGATGGAAGCCTGTGAGCGGAGGGAAGCCTGCGAGCGGCGGGCCACCTCAGACGCGCGGACCAGCCTCTGATCCTCCGGGGCTGTCTCAAAGCCCTCTGTCGGACTCGAACCGACGACCCCTTCCTTACCATGGAAGTGCTCTACCAGCTGAGCTAAGAGGGCGCTTTTCAGTGAGCCTACCGCGTCTGGGTTCGCCGCTCGCAGCCGCGTCGGCTGAGCAGGCAGGCGACCATGCGCGGCGGATTCGGCCGCTCAAGCTGGTTTGTGAATGACCGGAGCGGGCACCTTTCGCGGCAAGAGTCACAAACTCGGCAGGTCGGAGGGAGAAGCCATGCAATCAGTCCGCGTTAGCGGTCGGGCGATCTATTTCTTTGGTGCGCTGGGTGGCCTGTTGTTCGGTTATGACACGGGCGTCATCTCAGGGGCGCTGCTCTTCATTCCCAACGACTTCAAGCTCAGCCCGTTCTTGCAGGGAGCGATCGTGGCCGGGCTGCTGCTCGGCGCGATGGTCGGCGCAGCGTTTGCCGGCCGCCTGTCGGACCGGATGGGCCGCCGGCGGCTGATCATCATCGCCGCGGTCGTGTTCACCTTCGGCGCGCTGCTGGCGGCGCTGGCACCGACCGTCGGGGTGCTCATCATCGCCCGGGTGATCATTGGCCTGGCCGTCGGCTCGGCCGCGCTGGTCGTACCGCTGTACCTGTCTGAGATCGCCCCCACCGAGATCCGCGGGGCAATCACTTCGCTGAACCAGATGATGATCGTCTCGGGGATCCTGGTGGCCTTCGTCGTCAACGCGATACTCGCGTCGTCGGCCAACTGGCGGCTGATGCTGGGCCTGGCCGCGGTGCCGTCGGTGGTGCTCCTCGTGGGCATGCTGTTCATGCCCGAAACTCCGCGGTACCTCGTTCATGCCGGCGAGGAGGAGACGGCGCGTGAGGTGCTGGAGGACCTCCCGGGCGACGAACCTCCGCACGAGCAGATCAAGGAGATCCGCGAAGTGGAGCAGCAGGAGAACGAGGGTGAGGTCGGACTGCGTGGCCTCATCCGCGCGACGTGGGTGCGTCCGGCCCTGATCGTCGCCACCGGGCTGGCGGTCTTCCAGCAGCTGGTGGGGATAAACACGATCATCTACTACGCGCCCACGACCCTTACCAACGTCGGCTTTGCCAAGACGAGCGCGATCTACGCCAACCTGATCATCGGCGTGGTCAACGTCGGGATGACCCTCGTGGCCATTCGTCTGATCGACCGCGTGGGGCGCAAGCCGATGCTGTATGCCGGCGTCGTGGGCATGGTCGCCAGCCTGCTCGTCCTGGGAGTCTCGCTCTCCGTTCTGGCCACTCCCCATCACCCCGGCGACCCGGCGGCCGTGATTACGCTCGTCTGCCTGGGGACGTTCATCGCGTCGTTTGCGGCTACCTGGGGCCCGGTAGCGTGGGTGATGATGCCCGAGGTCCTTCCCCTGAGCGTGCGTGGCACGGCTATGGGAGTGGCTGTGTTCGGCAACTGGGCAGCCAACTTCGTCGTCTCCCAGAGCTTCCCGCCCTTGATCTCTGGCCTCGGTCCGGGTCCGGTCTTCCTCGGCTACGCAGTCATGGGTCTGCTGGCCGGGCTGTTTGTCAAGGTGATGGTCACCGAGACCAAGGGCCGGAGCCTGGAGGACATCGAGGGTGATCTCCAGCGGGCAGCGGGCATGGGGGGAGGTCCTACCGGCGCCCAGCAGGAAGGCGCCGTCTCCCCGTAATCGCGAGCTAGAAGGAGCCGCGCAGCAGCGCCATCATGGCCGAAGCGCTGCCCGGCCCGACGGGGGCGCCGCTCGAGTCGGCGAAACCGATCTCCAAGTGCGGGCCGCTGGAGATGCCGACGATCCCCGAGCCCACCTCGGAGATGACCTGGCCCTGGCCCACGTGAGCCCCCACGGGGACCCAGTTGCCCGGGCCGGCGTGCCCGTAGTAGACATAGCTGTAGCCCGAGAGTGGGCTGTCGCAATGAAGCACGGGGGCCGAGGGGCCAAAGCCGCCGATCCCGTGCAGGACGATCGTGCCCGAGCAGACGGCCAGTTCCGGCGTCCCGCCCGGGGCCGAGATGTCGACGCCGTCGTCGAGGGACCACGTGGAGGGCGGCGAGGCCGAGCCGGTGGGCATCGGGAACGTGAAGCCGCCGCTGCTCGGCGCCTGGACGGGACCACTCGGCGGAGCGCTGCCCGAGCCCGAGCCGGATGAACCAGCGCCGGATGAGCTCGAGCCGGATGAGCCGGTTGATGGGCTTGAAGGACGGGCGGCGACCGCGGCCCGCGCGGCACGAGCGGCTGCGGCGGCCTGGGCGGCACGCAGACTGACCAGTTGGGTGTGAAGGGCCGCCACCGACTGGCGGGCCGAGGCCAGCTGGCCGGCTTTGGCATCCCGTACCCGAGTGGCGGCGATCTGCGTAGAGACGAGGGTCAGGCGGCTGCGGTCAACGCTGTTGCGTTCGTCAAGGACCTGCGTGGTCAGCTGCCGCTGACGGACCGACAAGCCCCCCAGCCGCGTAGCCTCGGCGGCCACGGCACGCCGTGCCGCCTTGACCTGACCCACGATCTGGGCGTCGTGCCGGCCGATCCGCTGCGCGAAGGCCAGGCGCTCGAGGAGGTTCCTGAATCCGGTGGACTCGAGCACCACGCTGACCAGATCCGGTCGGTCGGCCTCATAGCTGCCCACCAGCTGCTGGGAGAGCACGCCCTCGGTCCGGACCTGCTCGGCCTCCAGATGGGCCAGGCGCACCCGGGCTGCGGCCAGTTCATTGGCGAGCTTGAGCAGTTCGGCGCGCTTGGCATTGAGGTCGGCCTGGAGGCGATCGACCTGGCGTTGCAGCGCGGCCACACTGGCGCCCAGCCGAGCCACCCGTTGACTGGCCGAGCCGACCGCCCCGGCGAGTGCGGAGACCTGTCCCTGCCCGGCGGCGATGCGCTGCTGAAGCTGGCCCGTGGTGGCGGCATTGGCGCGCGCGGAAGCCGCGACGATCCAGGCAAGTCCGGCCAAGAGGACGAGCGCGCAGACAAGCGCGCCGCCCGCACGTTTGGATGTCATCGGGGCGGAGGGCATCGGGCAATTCAGGAGCGGCGCGGGCCGGCCAGCTGCCGCAGTTTCCACTCAGCTCAGACGCGGTCACCGTAACACGGCGCCTGTTTGCGGCTTCGGCTGGCGGACCTCTTGCAAGAAAACGTGCAACGGGCAGGAGTTTCGGTTCCTGCCGCGACTCTGCGGTCAGGCGCGGGTGATCGGGGCCACCTCGAGGTTGCGTGGGGCCCCATCGGCGCGCAGGCGCTTGGCCTTGCCGACTCGCAGCTCCCCGGACTCGAGCCGGGTCAGCAGGGCGTCGGAGACCAGCACCTCACCGGCCTTGGCGGCGTCGCTGACCCGCGCGGCGACGTTGACGTCGACACCGAGGTAGTCGCCCCCGAGCTTGCGCGGATAACCCCAGTGCAGTCCGGCGCGCATCTGCGGCGTATGGCCGTCCAGGTTGACCTCGGCCACGGCGGCCTGGGCCTCCAGCGCCGCTTCCACGGCCGGACGGGCGGTGAGAAACGTGGCCATGATGCCGTCACCCAGGCGCTTGACAATCCGCCCTCGGTGCTCGGTGACGGCGGCCTCCAGGGCGGTCCCCACCGCGCGCAGCAACTCCAGCGTGGCCGCGTCACCGGCCCGCAACGCCCAGGAGGAGAAGCCGACCAGGTCGGTGAACAGGATGGCCAGCTCGTGGTCCCCCCGACCGCGCCCCGTGGCCTCCGATAGCGATTGCCAGACCTGAAGGCCGGCCAGGCCCAGTTCCTGAACCAGGCTCCGGCGGTCCGGCCGCAGGGCCGAGACGCCCCGAGCCATCACCTCGACCGGCTGCGTACCGGCGGTGGAGAGGACATCGCCGAAGCGCTCGTCGCCCGGCAGCCGGCGGCGCAGGCGGGTGGCCGCGCTCAGCAGCGCGGGCTGGGTGTCGATCCCGATCGCCGCGCGGCGCAGGCGCTGACGGCGGGTCTCATCGACCGCCGATTCCAGCTGCTCGTCGCGGGAGTCGGCTCCGTTTTGGGGCTCGGATTCGCCGGCTGTCATAAGTGGATTACAGGCCAACCCGGCCCGAAGTGGCGGGGGCAGGATTCGAACCTGCGAAGGCTGAGCCGCAAGATTTACAGTCTTGTCCCTTTGACCGCTCGGGAACCCCGCCGGGAGGCGCCGAGTCTAGCGAGGCCACCCAGGCCGGTAGCGGCTCACCGGGGTCGATTTCGTAGCCAGCGTACTTGGGGCCACCGAGGCGGAGACCGCTCCCGCCCCCAACCGCCACGGCAGGGATCAACCAGCGCCGGCCGTCCCCGACGAGCACGAACAGCTGGTCGTATCGCGTCGGATCCAGCCGCTTGACCACCCCGTTCCAGCTCTGGTTGCCTCCCCGCGTACAGACTGTGATTTCCCACCGCCCCTTCCGCCGCTGTGTCGAGGTCTTGACCTGCACCCGGATCGGCGGCCCGCCGTCGTCCCAATCGGCGATCAGATCGGTGTCCGGGCTGTGAAACAGCGGCAGGTACACCGCTGCCCCGCGCGTCCCAAACCACACCATGGCTGAGAATTCACCCAGGCCACCCTGTCCACGCGGGTCTCTTTTCGTAGTCATGCCGTCGACCGTAGACAGCGGCGCGGCGACTGTTACAAAGCGCTACGAGGCGTCGCGCAGGCGCTGGGCCTCGGGCAGCGCCTCGAGCTTTTTCAACGTGTGATTCTCGATCTGGCGGATGCGCTCGCGGGTCACGTTGAAGGCGCGCCCTACCTCCTCCAAGGTGTAGGGCCGCTCGCCGGTGAGGCCGAAGCGCATCTCGATCACTTCGCGCTCGCGCTCGGGCAGGGCAGCCAGGGCCCGGCGCAGGTTCTCCTGGCGCAGGTGCTCGGAGGCGAGCTCAAACGGCGACTCGGCGGTCTGATCCTCGACGAAGTCGCCGAGCTCGGAATCGTCCTCCTCGCCGATCGGCTTCTCCAGCGAAATCGGCTGCTGGGCCATGCGCAGGATGTCGCGGACGTCGCGCACGGAGATCTCGAGCTCGTCGGCGATCTCCTGGGGCGTGGGCTCACGGCCCAGCTGCTGCACCAGCTGGCGCTCCACGTGGACGACCTTGTTCAGCTTCTCGACCATGTGCACGGGGATGCGGATCGTGCGCCCCTTATCGGCGATGGCCCGGGTGACGGCCTGGCGGATCCACCAGGTGGCGTAGGTGGAGAACTTGTAGCCCCGGCGGTAGTCGAACTTCTCCACAGCACGGATCAGGCCCATCGAGCCCTCCTGGATCAGGTCCAGGAAGGTCAGCCCGCGACCCAGGTAGGACTTGGCGATCGATACGACCAGCCTCAGGTTGGCCTCGATCATCTGCTGCTTGGCCAGCATGTCCCCGCGCTCGATGCGCCGGGCCAGCAGGACCTCCTGCTCGGCCGTGAGCAGGTTCACGCGGCCGATCGCCCGCAGGTAGAGACGCAACGAGTCCAGGCTGGGCTCGATCGTCAGGTCGACTTCGACCTTCTTGCGCTGCTCGGGCTCAGGAGCCGAGGCTCGCCGCGCGTTGGCCTCCACGCTGCCGCCCTCTGAGCGAGCCGGACGGCCATCGGATCCGACGACGTCGATCCCGTGCTCATCCAGGTAGCCATGCAGCTCCTGGACCTGCTCCTTGGTGACATCGACTTCCTCGAGGCAAGCCTCGATCTGGGCGAAGGTGAGAAACCCGCGCTCCTGCCCTTCGGCGATCAGCGGTCGCAGCTCGTCGAGCTCCGCGATCGGTGCGTCGTCGTTCAAGAGAACGATCTCGTCAACGATCACAGCCCCCCCTCCTCCTATCCGCTCCCTAGAGCACTTCCAATCCGGAAGTCTCCCTTGTGCCTCCTGGTACGACCGCTCGATTGATACCACAATACGGCGCGATTGCGAATCGTGGCGCCAGACTGTCACGGCCGCGTCGCCCATCACCGCGAGCCCTCTACCCTTAAGTGCGCCCCCCGAGGGGCCAGTCGCGGAAACGAGACAAGAGCACATGGACGACAGTTATCCCTCCCCCACTTTGCTGGTCGACGTGCAGTCGCAGAGCCCGGGCTTGGCCCTGGGCCTCTCGCGGGTCGGAGTGACCGGAGTCGAGAAGGTCATCCGCCTACGCGAAGACGATGGCACCGAGGGCACCGGTGGTCAGCAGCTCTTCTCGGCCCGCTTTGAATGCGTGATCGAGCTGGGGTCCGATCAGAAGGGTGCCCACATGTCGCGCTTCGAGGAGGTGGTCAACGAGTCGATCAATCAGGTCGTCCTCGGCGACGCGCCCTTCAAGGTGGAGACGCTGGCCCAACACATCGCCCAGCTGGTCCGGGAGCGTCAGGGGGCGCGGCGGGCAGAGGTGAGCGTCGAGGCTCGCTTTCCCGAGCACAAGCCGGCGCCGGTGTCCGGCGTGGTCACCCAGGAGCTGTACACGCTGCACGGCTGCGCGGTCGTTTCAGACCTGGGCACGCGGCGCCTGGTCGGCGTCACCGCCCAGGGCATGACCGCCTGCCCGTGCGCCCAGGAGCTGATCGCCGGGACAGCGCGTGAGCGGCTGCTGGGCGAGGGCTTTGGCAGCGAGGAGATCGACCGCATCCTGGCCGCGGTTCCGGTGGCCACTCACAACCAGCGCGGATTGGCCACCCTGCACATCGGGTGCACGGAGGATTGCCACGATGAGATAGATGCGGCGGCGCTGCTGGAGATCGCCGAGCAATCGATGTCATCGGAGATCTACGAGCTGATGAAGCGCAGCGACGAGGCCCACGTGGTCGAGAAGGCCCACCGCCGCCCGCGCTTTGTCGAGGACTGCGTGCGCGAGATGATCAAGGGCGTGATCGAGCGCTTCCCCGTCCTCGACGACCGAGCCTTCGTGTCCGCACGCCAGGTCAACCTGGAGACGATCCACCAGCACGACGTGGTCGCCGAGCGCTTCGGCACGCTGGGCGAAATCCGCAACGAGCTGCAAAGCGGCGTTCCCGCCCCCGCCCACAAGACGCTCAGCGCCTGGCTGGACTCGGGCGCTTAGGGCGCCTCGTGGTCACTCGGTTTGACCACAACTCGGGTCGCGTCGATCCGCCGCCGCAGACCGAAGAAGTAGTCCAGGCCCGAGAGCACGGTGACCGCGACCGTGAGATAGACCAGGAGCGAGACCCAGGTCGGGGGCTCGTCGAAGGCGATCAGCGCCATCACCATCAGCACCTGGGTCGCCGTCTTGAGCTTGCCGAATGAGCTCGCCGAGATGACGACTCCCTGCTGAGCCCCGGCGGCCGCCCGCAGGACGGTGACCGCGAACTCACGGGCGATGATGACCATCGCCACCCAGGCCTCCAAGCGCCCCAGCGACACCAGGGCGACCAGCGCGGACACGATCAGCAGCTTGTCGGCCAGCGGATCCATCAGCTTGCCGAAGGTCGTCACCGAGTTGCGCGAGCGGGCCAGACGGCCATCGAGCGCATCGGTCAGCGAGGCGGCCGCGAACACCACCGCCGCCAGCAGGTCCCCATCCCCGGTGTTGGTCAGCAGAGCGACCACCAGCACCGGCACGAGCAGGATGCGGGCAACGGTGAGCAGATTGGGGACGTTCAGCGGGACCATGCTGGGTTGAACGCTAACGGGTGACCGCCGCGCTCAAGGCAACTCCACGTTCAGCCGCCAGCCACCCGTCATCATGGCCCGGGCATGCGTGCCGTCCTGCTCAGACAGCCCGGGCAACCCCTGCTCCTGACCACCCTGCCCGACCCCGAGCCGGCCGGGGGTCAGCTGCGCCTGAAGGTCCGCGCCTGCGCAGTCTGCCGAACCGACCTGCATCTGCGCGACCAGGAGATCGAGGCGCCGCGGCTGCCGGTGATTCTCGGGCACCAGATCGTGGGTGAGACCGAGGATGGGCGGCGCGTCGGGGTTCCCTGGTTGGGCTGGACCGACGGCGACTGTCGCTACTGCACCACGGGCCGCGAGAACCTGTGCCTCAACGCCCGCTTCACGGGTCGTGACATCGACGGCGGCTTCGCCGAGCTCACAGTGGCCGACGAGCGCTTCTGCCTCTCGCTCCCCGACGAGTTGTCAGACGAGCAGGCCGCGCCGCTGCTCTGCGGGGGCCTGATCGGATTTCGTGCGCTACGCATGACCGGCGATGCAGACCGGGTGGGCCTTTACGGCTTTGGTTCGGCCGCCCACATGATCTGCCAGGTCGCCGTGCACGAGGGCCGGGAGGTGTACGCCTTCACCCGCGCCGGAGATCAGCGCGGGCAGGACTTCGCCCGCTCGCTCGGGGCCACCTGGGCCGGGGCCAGCGACGATCGGCCCCCGGTAGCACTCGATGCGGCGATCATCTTCGCCTCCGTCGGCGCGCTGGTCCCGGCCGCCCTCAAGGCGCTGGTCCCGGCCGGCAGCGTGATCTGCGCCGGCATCCACATGTCCGATATCCCGTCCTTTGCCTACGCGGACCTGTGGCAGGAGCGCAGCATCCGCTCGGTGGCCAACCTGACCCGCCAGGACGGCCACGAGTTCCTGGAGCTGGCCCGCCGCGTTCCGGTCCGCACCGCGGTCACCACGTATCCGCTGGCCGAAGCTGAGCGCGCCCTGAGCGATCTGCGGGCCGGCGCGTTCACCGGCACGGCCGTGCTCATCCCCTGAACCACCGCGCCGGAAGGCTCAGGCCGTCCATGTTCTAGGGTTGTGCTCCATGCCCCTGGTCCCGATGGTCATCGAACGGACGGCGCGCGGTGAGCGCGAGTTCGACATCTTCAGCCGGCTGCTCAACGAGCGGATCTTCTTCCTGGGCACGCCGATCGTTGATCAGGTGGCCAACCTGATCGTGGCCCAGCTCCTGCATCTGGAATCCCAGGATCCCGACAAGGACATCTCGATCTACATCAACTGCCCGGGCGGCTCGGTGTACTCGGGCCTGGCCGTGTACGACACGATGCAGTTCATCAAGCCCCCGATCCAGACAATCTGCGTGGGCATCGCGATGTCCATGGGCTCGCTGCTGCTGACCGGGGGGGCGAAAGGCAAGCGCTTCTCGCTGCCCAACAGTCGGCTCCTGATCCATCAGCCCTCGGCCGGCTTCGAGGGCCAGTCCACCGATATCGAGATCCACGCCCGCGAGATCCTCAACATCCGCCGGCGCACGGATGAGATCTACGCTCACCACACCGGCCAGTCGGTCGAACAGGTCCACACCGACATGGAGCGCGACCGCTTCTTCAAGGCCGACGAGGCGGTGGCCTACGGGCTCATCGATCGCGTGATCGAGCACCACTGATCAGGGTTACCGGGCCGCAGCCGGATGGCCCGCGCCTCCTCAGCAGACGCCGTGCTCGATCTCTCCCAGACCTTCGATGGCGATCCTAACCGTATCCCCGGCTTGCAAGAACCGGGGCGGGTCAAAGCCCATCCCGACGCCGTTCGGGGTGCCGGTCAGGATCAGGTCCCCGGGCGTCAACGTGCAGGTCTGGGCGATGAACTCGACCAGCGTCTGGCAGTTGAAGACCAGATCGGAGGTGCGGCTGTCCTGGCGCAGCTCGCCGTTGACCCACGTCTGCAGGCGCAGATCGTCGGCGCTGTCCACCTCATCGGAGGTCGTCACCCAGGGCCCGAAGGGGCAGAACGTGTCAGCTCCCTTGGCACGAGTCCACTGGGGCTCGCGCCCCTGCAGATCGCGAGCGCTGACGTCATCGGCGATGCAGTAACCGCCGATCTGGCCGCCGGCGCCGATGACGATCGCCAGCTCTCCCTCGTAGTCGAGGCGGCGCACCACCTCAGGACAGCGGATGGGCCCGCCGGGCGGGGCCACGGCACCGCGCACCTTGACGAACACGATCGGCTCGTCAGGGCGCTGAGCCCCGGTCTCCTCGATGTGGGCGGCGTAGTTGAGCCCGATGCCGTACACCGCGCCCGGCTCGGGTATCGGCGCCAGCAGCATGACATCAGCCAGCGGCCTGGATCGCTCTCCGGCCCGCGGCGCCACCTCCCCACTCAGCACGTCGACCACCGCCTGGCCATCGGCGAAGGCACGCACCTCGTCGCCGATCACCTCTCCCGCCAGCGGACGGTCTGAGTCGGTGTCCAGAAAGGTGGCGAGCTTCATCGGCTCGCCACCCTATACCGGTTACCCGACGGTGGGCTGAGGGTCGCTCGAAGCCTCGACATGCGTGACGGGAAGGCCCAGTGCGCGGGTCTTGGAAACCAAGTCCAGCCGCAGCCACCGAGACACCCGCGGAGGCAGGGTGGAGATGATGATCTCGTCGTAGGAGCCCAGGTTGACGGCATCCTGGATCGCCGACAGCGGCTCGGGGTCACCGATGCTCCCGGTAACCTCGGCCCCCGCCGCCTCGGTCAGCTCGGGCAGCGCTCCGGCCAGCGCCTGGTTGGCTTCCTGCTCACCGGCGTCCTGGGGATCGACCACCTTGTGCATGCCGTGGGCCTGCCGGGGGACGACGAGGTGGAACGTCGTCGGTCCCCGCTGGGCGCGTTCACGCACCGCTTGCAACAGGCCGGAGGTCGCCGCCGTCTGATGGGCGACGACGAGGACATGGGCCGGTTCTGAGATGTGATCACCTCCGGCGGGTGAAGCAGCTGATCGGACCCGAGGAGTATCTCACCCCGCCGGCGGCCGAACAAGTCCCAGCTGGCGGTCCCCGCTCAGGTCAGGCGAGCAGCCAGCGCCCGGGCGCCCATGTGGGCGATGGCCTGGATAGAGATCTGCGGGTTGACTCCCGACGCGGTCGGGAACGACGACCCGTCGAGCACGTAGAGGTCACGCGCCTCCCAGGTCTGCGCGGTCGGATCGCAGGCCGACATTGAAGGCGAGCCGCCCATCCGCGCCGAGCCCATGATGTGAAACGAGTTCAGCGTCACCTGCCCCGCTCCGTAGCCGGCGGCGTCGGCTGCGGCCGTGAACTGTCCACGTGAGCCCGAGCGTCCGGGGTCATAGCTGACCCACTTGGAGTGCGAGGAGAAGATCCGCCGCGCTCCTGCCGCCTCGAGCATCTGCGCGGCTCCGTCCACGCCCGTGCGCAGATGCCCGGCGTCGAAGTCAGACAGGCGGTAGCGCACCACCGGCTCCCCGTCGCGGCCGACCTTGACCTCCCCGCCATCGCGATCGCGCAGCAGCACCCCGATCGGCGTCGTGTTGGTCATCGCCTCTGCCAGCTCCAGGTGCTGTTTTGCGCTGCGCCAGGGGCTGAACGGGATCAGCAGATGGGGATGCTGGGGCGCGGTCTCGTACTTGAGGCCGTAGCCACCGTGGAGGTCACGGAATTGATCGGAGTAGAGCGCCTGCATGACCCCCTCCCACGGCTTGAGCGCATCCTCGAAGACGCCGAAGACGACCCCCGCCGGGTGCAGGCGCAGATGGCGGCCGACGTTCTCGTTGGCCAGGCCCGAGCGCCTCAGCAGCGCCGGGGTGTGAATCGCCCCGCAGCTGGCGATGACCGCACGCGAGTTGACCGTCAGGCGATGCCCGGCCGCCGTGCGCCCGACGATGCCCCGCGCCCGGCCGCCCTCGACGACTACGCGCTGCACCTTGGTGTCGATCACCAGCCGCGTCCCCTGCGCCTGGGCATCGGGCAGCCAGGTCTTGACCACCGACTGCTTGGCTCCCACCCGGCAGCCCAGGCCGCAATACCCGCACTCCCGTCCCTGGGCGCAGTTGCGGACCCCGCGGGGCATCGCGTCGACATGCCAGCCGAGCTTGACACAGCCCTCCTGCAGCTTCTGATCGCGCGCCGAGGGCTCGTTGTACTCCTGACTGACGCCCATCCGCTCGGTCACCGCGTCCAGGCTGGCCGTGTAGTCCTCAGAGGCGAAGGCGGGCACCCCGTGGCCGGCCCATTCCGCCCGCACGTCGTCGGGGGTCCGGAACGACGTCGAGTAGTTGACCACCGTCCCGCCACCCAGGCAAGCCCCGGCGATCAGCCCGACGCTCTGGTCATGGGTGGCGCTGGGCGCCCCCATGTAGTAGTTGGTCAGGGCCTTGAACTCCGAGCCCTCGAAGTCCTCGTCGTCGTAGTAGCCGCCCGACTCGATCACGATCACGTCCAGGCCGGCCCCGGCCAGGACGCCCGCCGCCGCGCCACCGCCCGCGCCGGAGCCGACGATGACCACATCGCAGTCCAGCGTGGTGTCGCCGCTGATCGGCGTGGTCCTCAGCGCCTTGGGGGCCGCTTGTTCGAGCTTGCCCAGAGGGCCGTCGTAGCCGATCACGTCCCAGGCCGGGT
>JALYZQ010000044.1 GCA_030948805.1 Actinomycetota bacterium
GCCCACCGCAGCTCTGGGCGTCGCCCAGACGACGATGGTGCTCAACCTGATCAAGACGCTCTCCAGTCGAGGGGTCGCTGTGCTCTTGGTCTCCCACAACCTAGTTGACGTGTTCGAGGTCGCCGACCGGATCGCCGTGCTGTACCTGGGCCGACTGGTGGTCAATCGCCCTGCCTCTGAGCTCGACCGCCAGAGCGCGGTCGAGTACATGACCACCGGAGCCGTCGAAGGAGTGTCAGCGGGGCCTTAGCGCTTCGCCAGCAACAGGAGAGAGTGTGGCTGAATCACCCGATACCTCGAATGTGAGCACCCAGCGCGAGCCGGGGCGGGGCACCCTCCCAGACCCGAGCTCCGGGGCCGAGCCAGGGCTGAGCGACGCCGAGCTGGCGGCGGTCGCGCCCGAGGTGCTGGCCGACTCGCTGCCCGAGTACTTCCGGGCCTGGGGCCGGCGGATCCGCAACGGCGAGAGCGGCGCTCTGCCGGTCGTCATCGCGCTGCTGCTGATCGTGGTCTTCTTCCAGATCGAGCAGTCGAGCTTCCTCACCGCCAACAACCTGGTCAACCTGCTCGTTCAGGCGGCGATCTTCATCCTCTTCGGCGCGGCGGAGATCTTCGTGTTGCTGATGTCCGAGATCGATCTGTCGGTGGGCTTCGTGGCCGCGGTGGGCGGGTTTGTGATCGCCGAGCTGATCGCCGCGCCGGTCAATCTGCCCTGGTGGGTGGCGATCCTCGCGGGCTTGCTCGTCACCGGCGGGATCGGCGCGCTCCAGGGGACCCTGATCACCCGCCTGGGCCTCCCCTCGTTCGTGGTGACGCTGGGCGGGCTGCTGGGGTTCGAGGGCGTGATGCTGGAGCTGGCCAACATCGACAAGACCGCGGTCGGGGGCGTGATCAACATCGACTCCAACAGCGTCGTCTACAAGCTGGTCGCCGACAACATGAGCCCGGCGCTGGGGTGGATTGCCCTGGTTGTCCTCGTGGCATTGTTCGCGGCCCTGCGGCTGAGCCAGGCCGCCCGCCGGCGCTCGCAGGGGCTGAGCGCACCACCCCTAAGCGTGACCGCGTTGTCGATCGGTGCCACGGCCGCGGGAGGCTTCTTGCTCGTGCTGGTCTGCAACCTGAACCGGGGCGCGCTGACCTCCCTGCAGGGGGTGCCGTGGGTTGTCCCGTTCGTGCTGGTGGTCCTGCTCATCTACTCGTTCTTTCTCAGCCGGACCCGAACCGGCCGCTACATCTATGCCATCGGCGGAAATCCCGAAGCGGCGCGTCGGGCCGGCATCAACGTCGCCATGGTCAAAACGCTGGGCTTCGCGCTGGCCGGCATGACGGCGGGCCTGGCCGGGCTGGCCTACGAGTCCAGGCTGGGATCGATGGCCACTGACATCGATGGCGGCCAGCTGGTCCTGTTCGGGGTGGCCGCGGCGGTGATCGGAGGGGCGAGCCTGTTCGGGGGGCGCGGTCGGATGCTCAACGCCCTGCTCGGGGGGACCGTGATCGCCGTGGTGTTCAACGGCCTGGGCTTGATGGGGATCACGACCGCCGGCCAGGACATTGCCACCGCGCTCGTCCTGATCATGGCGGTCTCACTGGATGCGCTGGTGAGACGGCGCGCGACCGTTCGCTGACCCGCCGAGCCCGCCGACCGCCCCGTACCGTGCGATGTAGTCCTCCGCCCCGCCGGGCACAATTACCCCATGACCGACTCAGCCTTGGCCGCGGCGGTGCAGAAGATGCGCCAGGCCGGTGCCCACGGGGAGGCGATCCTGGCCTTTGAGAACGCCTATGGCCGCCTCGTCTCAGGCCAGGAGGCGATGCTGCCCACGTCCGAGCTGGAACCGGCCGAGGATGTGCCGGTCCTGGAGGACCTGGACGAGGCGCAGGCGGGGGAGGCGCTGGAGTCGGTGGCCGTGATCAAGCTCAATGGGGGGCTGGCCACGACGATGGGGCTGCAGGAGCCCAAGTCGCTGGTCCAGGCCCGTGAGGGCCGCTCGTTTCTGGACATCATCATCGCCCAGACGCTGGCTCTGCGCCGGCGCCACGGCGTGCGGCTGCCCCTGATCCTGATGAACAGCGACGCCACCAAAACGGCGACTGAGCAGGTGCTCGCCGGGTACCCCGAGCTCGCTCAGGCGGGAATCGCGCCTGACTTCATGCAGAGCATGATCCCCAAGCTCGAAGCCGACTCGCTGGGGCCGGTCAGCTGGCTGCGTGCCCCGGCGCTGGAGTGGTGCCCGCCCGGACACGGGGATGTGTACGGGGCGCTGCGGCGCTCGGGCATGCTCAACGCGCTGCTGGCTCAGGGCTTCCGCTACGCGATGATCGCCAACTCCGACAACCTCGGGGCGCGCATCGACGCTCGCATCCCCGCCCACATGGCGCGTGAGGACATTCCCTTCCTGATGGAGGTCGTACAGGGCACCGAGGCCGACCGCAAGGGCGGCCACATTGCGCGCCGACGCTCCGACGGTCAGCTCGTGCTGCGTGAGACGGCACAGACGCCGGCCCAGGACGCCGCCTCGTTTCGCGACTTTCGCCGCTGGCGCTACTACAACACCAACAACCTGTGGGTGGATCTTCGTGCCCTGGCCCAGACCCTGGATGAGTCTGGCGGGGTGCTGGAGCTGCCGCTGATCGTCAACCGCAAGACGGTCGACCCGCGCGACCCTGAGTCAACGCCCGTGATCCAGCTGGAGAGCGCGATGGGGGCGGCGATCGAGAGCTTCGCCGGGGCCAGTCTGCTGCTGGTTCCCCGGCCGCGCTTCGTGCCCGTCAAGACGACCGACGATCTGCTGGTGCTGCGCTCAGACGTCTATGCGCTGAACCGGGAGCTGGAGGTCGAGGCCGTCCCGGAGCGGGCCCAGAGCCTGCCCTTCGTGGAGCTCGATCCGCGCTTCTACAAGCTGATCGACGACTTCGAGCGCCGGATTCCCGACGGTCCGCCGTCGTTGCGCGAGGCCGAGCGGCTGGTCGTCCGGGGTGACGTGACCTTCGGGGCGGGAGTCGTGGCCCGGGGGGCGGTTGAGCTCGACGTCTCCGAGCCGACGCGGATCGAGCCGGGGGCCGTGCTGGAGTCCGGTCCGTGAGCTCTCCGGCTTCAGAGACTGCGGAGGCGACCCCGGCCGAGGCCATCACCATCATCCTGGCCGACGACCACGAGGTCGTGCGGGCGGGACTGCGCATGCTCCTCGACGCGGAGGCCGGGATGCGCGTGGTGTCGGAGGCGGGCGACGTGGAGCTGGCCGAGCGCCGGGTGTCGGCACTGCGTCCCCGCGTGCTGGTGCTCGACGTCAACATGCCTGGCGGCTCGAGCATCCCGGCGATTCCGCGCCTGCGCGAGGCGGCTCCGGAGACCAACATCGTCGTGCTGACGATGCAGAACGACGCTGAACTGGCCCGCGAGGCGCTGCGCGCCGGCGCCACTGGGTTCGTGCTCAAGGAGGCCGCCCAGGCCGAGCTGATCCAGGCCGTGCGGCTGGCCGCCCAGGGACGGACCTACCTCAACCCGGAGCTCGGAGCCCGCCTGGCCGCCGAGGCTCCGACCGCCCCGGGGCCGCCGGATGACCTCAGCGCGCGGGAGGTCGAGGTCCTGCGGCTGATCGCCCTGGGGCACACCAACGCCGAGGTTGCGACTCAGCTCTACTTGAGCGTCCGCACGGTGGAGTCCCACCGGGCCCACATCCAACAGAAGACCCAGCGCAGCTCGCGGGCCGAGTTGGTCACCTACGCCCGGGACCAGGGGTTGCTCTAGCGCGGGGTCTGACGCGCCGTTGCCAGCTGTCGGGTCCCGTCGACCATGCGCACCGAGGACGTCCGACAACACATGCATTAGGTGCCAATCGCCGGGGTCCCGATGGACTCTGGTACGCGGTGCGCGCTATGCGGGCATCTGGTGCCAACGCCGCTCTGGAGGTGGGCGATTGGCGCGTTATGCAGGCGCGTCGTGCTGAGCGAACGAGCCACGCCCCGGGCCGGGC
>JALYZQ010000074.1 GCA_030948805.1 Actinomycetota bacterium
CGAAGTGGCGGGCAGGCATCTTCGCACGATGATAGGTCACGAAAACCCCAATCCGGCGACGGACTTGGCTTAGAATGGGAGCGATGCGGATCGCCTTCGTGTCGCCGTACTCGTGGACTTACCCGGGCGGCGTGACACGGCACATCGAGGCTCTGGCGCAGCAGTTCATCGCCGAGGGCCACCACGTCCGCGTCTTAGCCCCCTACGACCCCGAGGATCCCGTCGCCCGCCTACTGCATCGCGGCGCACGCCCCCAGCCGCTGCCGCCCCCGGACTACCTGGTCTCGCTCGGTCGCACAGTGGGCATCAAGGCCAACGGCGCCGTCTCCAACCTGTCGGTGACGGCGCTGGGGATGACACGGCTGCACAAGGCTCTGCGGACCGGCGGCTTCGATGTGATCCACGTGCACGAGCCCGTGGCGCCACTGGCCGGCTGGTGGGCGACCGAGTGGGCTCAGGCCCCTGTAGTGGGCACGTTTCATTCCTACTCAGAGAGCCTGGTGGCCAACGGGCTGGCCAGTTTCTTCGGTGCCCGCCGGGTGCTGAACCGGCTGCATGTGCGAATCGCCGTGTCGGAGGCCGCGGCCTGGACGGCCCAGCGCTTCTTCGGGGGTCACTACCGCGTGATCCCCAACGGCGTGCAGGTCGATCCCGAGATGCTGGCCGCCGCCGGACCTCGGCCCCCGACTGATCGCCTCAAGATCGTGTTCGTGGGACAGTCCGTCGAGCGCAAGGGACTGCCTCTGCTGCTGCGCTCCTTCGAGGCCCTGCGCGATCACATCCCGACCGAGCTCACGGTGATCGGCCCCCGGCCCGACGAGCTGGCGCCGATGATGCTCGACGACCGAGGCGTGCGCGTGCTCGGCAAGGTCGACGATGAGCGCAAGCGCCAGGAGCTGGCCCGCGCCGACATCCTGTGCGCCCCGTCCCTGCGGGGCGAGAGCTTCGGCATGGTCCTGACCGAGGCCTTCGCGGCCGGCACGCCCGTGGTGGCGTCCGACATCGCCGGCTACCGCGACGTGGTCCGCGACGGTGTCGACGGCGAGCTGGTGCCCCGCGCCGATCCGCAGGCGCTGGCCGAGACCCTGCGCGACCTCTGGGAGGCGCCCGAGCGCCGCGCGGCCATGGCTCAAGCCGCGGCCCAGGACGTGCAGCGTTTCGCCTGGCCCCGCGTGGCCGGGGAGGTGATGGCCGCCTATGAGGACGCGATTGCCACGCCCAAGCCGTCGGGCGCGATGAGCCGGGTGGCGGTCTGGACGGGTGTGCGCGCGTCGGACCTCAAACCTCACGTCCGGGCCCGCCGGATGCCCAGCCTCGAGCCCCCGCTGCCCAGCCGGCACGGGCGCGTGGCCACGCTCCTGCGCCGCGGCGCGATGGCCGGGGTCTCGGTGGCCGGAATCGTGCTGGCCATCCTGGCGCTGAACCAGATCGGGTTGAGCAACATCGCCAGCGCGCTGATCAACTCCAGCCCAACCTACGTGCTGGCGGGTCTGGGGGCCATGTGCGCGGCGATGGTGGTGCGGGCCGTGTCCTGGCACGCGATCCTGCGCGCGGCGCTACCCGCGGCTCGGGTCAAGCTGACCGACGCGATGCAGGGAACCTTCATCGGTGTGCTCATGTCCTCGACCCTGCCCGCTCGGCTCGGCGAGCCATCCCGGGCGCTGGTAGTGGCCCGGCGCACCGGCCGTCCGCGCGAGGATCTGCCGGTCGTGCTGGGGACCCTGGTCTCCCAGACCTTGCTCAACATCGTCGCCCTGGCCGTCCTGGGGGCGGTGATGTTCTCCTCGGTGGATCTCTTCAGCGGTCACCAGGACGCCCTCCTACTGGCCGCCCTTGCTCCGCTCGCGCTGCTCGTGCTGGTGCTCTTGGCGCCCATCATCCTGCGGCGTGGGACCAAGGACTCGCAGCTGGGGCGCATCCAGAAGCTGCTGGCCCAGGGGCGACGCGGCATGATGCGGGTCCGCACCGGGCTGACCGTCTTTCGCCGCCCGCGCCTGGGGGCGACTGCCGCCGGCGCGCAATTCCTGGCCTGGGGTTTGCAATGGCTGTCCTGCTATCTGCTGCTGATCGCGCTCGGTCTCTCCCACCAGGCCGGCATCGCGGCCGCCGCCGCGGTGCTGTTCGCGGTCAACATCACCGCGGTGCTGCCCGCCACCCCGGCCAACCTCGGCATCTTCCAGGCCGCCTGCGCGACCGTGCTTCACGCCGGCTGGCACGTCGGTCTGGGGACGGGCGTGGCCTACGGCGTCATCCTGCAGGCGGTCGAGGTTTCCACGGCGCTGCTGATGGGCGCCCCAGCGCTGGTCAAGGAGGGCATGTCCTGGCGCGAGGTCAGGCTACGGGCCATGCACGCCGCCCCGGTCAAGCTGCCCGCGCGCCCGGGACGCTCGCAGCATCGCGAAGGCTCCAGAGTCGAGGCTTAGAGCATCGGGTT
>JALYZQ010000081.1 GCA_030948805.1 Actinomycetota bacterium
TCTGTGGATCGAGCCCCAGACAAGCTGTCGGGCTAGGAACTCGTACGCCTGGAACTGTCCACCGAAGCGCCCAATGATGTCGTGGGCCTGCTTGTCGCAGACGAGGGCCGAAAAGCTCGCCTGCGAACTCAGAAACACGTCGACCAGGTCCTCGAGCAGGGGGAGCTTCTTATTTGAGACGCGACTCCACTTGATCTCGTCGTAAAAGTGCTGCTTGTCACGGATGTTTTGGATTGGACGCAGAAGCGCGTACGGCTCGCGGCACCGCATCAGGCCGACGGCGAAGAATGGATCGCGCGCCGAACCGAGCGTGCCCGTCTCGTCCAGGAATCCGAAGGCATGCTTCAGCTTTCTCGGGGTCTTGGCGGTGCGGGCTTGCGGAGACAAGGGACCGAGTCTAGGTGCGATATCGGCGGCTCAGACGGCCGAGTTCACGCCCCGGTTGCACTCCCGCCTGAGGTCGCCGGGACGCTCGCTGCCGCCTTCGGCGAGGTTTCGCGACACGATCGCGACACATACTTAGGCCGCAGCTCATAAATCCCTGCAAATCCGATGGCCCGGGCAGGACTCGAACCTGCGCGCGACGGATTATGAGTCCGCTGCTCTGACCAACTGAGCTACCGGGCCGGCACCGGGCAAGCTAGCGGCTCTTGGGGGGCAGCGGACGGCGTCGCCGCGTGCACTGACGGGTGCACGGGAGAGCGGCGACGGTTGTGCCCGACGGCGGCCGGCGTTCGGGGACGTCGGTATTATCTGACCCATGCTGATCGGCGCCGACATCCTGGGCCTGGGAGAATCGTTCAGCTCGTTTGGCTGGACGTTGGCGCTGCTGATCACCTTCCTGGGCATCGGTGTGATTGCCAACCTGCTGATCGCCTATACGGTCGGCCAGGTGCTGGCCGAGCGCCGGCAGAACCAGGAGCGCCAGCAGGCTCTCCAAGACCGTCCCTGACGGGGCGGACCACGGCGGACCACGGCCGGCGCGGTCCTTCCGCCGCCGCGGCAGAGGGCGACTGAGCTAACAGGGGGGTTCGCGCTACCGGCGCCGAAGGGGCCGTCGCGAAGATTTCAAGAGGAACGAGCGCGGCCCGTGTCGAATGACAGGCCTGCGCATGAAGCCATCCACCGCTCCCATCCCCAGCCCAGAGGCGAGCCGGGGCCACCAGGCCCTGTCGGGGTACATCCGGGCTCGCTTTGACGACTTCTCCCGCTCGCAGAAGGACGTCGCGCAGTACATCGTCGACCACCTCGACGAGGCCGCCTTCCAGACCGCTGAGGAGCTGGCCCGGCGGGCCAACACGTCTTCGAGCACTGTGGTTCGCTTCTCCCAGGCGCTGGGCTTCGAGGGCTTTCCCGAGCTCCAGCAGGCGGCCCGCGACGAGTACCGGCGCCGTCCCGCGGGGGCCGCCGACGTCCTCACCAACACGACCCCGCTGTTCTCCCTGGATCACACCGAGTTCGAGGCCGCGCTGGCGGCCGACCACGTAAACGTGGAGGACACTGCGCACAAGCTCTCACGCTCGGACGTGGAGGCCGCGGTCGACGCGATCGTCTCGGCCGAGAAGGTGCTGATCGCCGGTACCGACCAGATGGCCTTCTTTGCCAGCTACCTGCGCCATCTGCTGATGCTGCTGGACCTGCGGGCCGAGGTGGTGGCCAGCCCGTCCCAGGAGGCGCTGGGCCGCTTGAGCCGGATCGACTCCGGCACCCTGGTCATCGGTCTCTCCGCCGGCCGCCCGCATCCTTTGATCACGCGGACCATGAAGCTCGCCCGCCATCGCAAGGCACTGACCCTGGCCGTCACCGACGCCACCCTCTCCGAGGTGGCCAAGCTGTCGCGAATCCGGCTCTACTACTCCTCCAACACGCCGGCCTTCGTGCGTTCGCATACGGCGCTGCTGGCCCTGCTCCAGGCCCTGGCCTATGGCGTCTACGCGCGAGACGCCCAGCAGTACGACGTGCGCATCAAGGCCTTTCGCCTCAAGTAAGGGCCCGCTCAGCGTCGGGAGACCAGCAGGGCCTGGGTGGCGCGTCCGATCCGGCCGGCCTCGTCCCAGAGCACGCTTTCAGAGACCGCGCTGGCCCCAGGATGGACGCGAGTCTCAGACTGAAGCGCCACCCATTCGCCGCGCGGCTCACGCTCCAGGTACAGCGTGAGGTCGGGGTTGATGAACAGGTGCTCCTCCCAGGAGAGCACCGTGGAGATCCCGTTGCCGAAGTCCCCCGCGGCGGCGGCGCGCTCAAAGGGGCTCGGTGTTTGATCGGCGACGACGGGGTGGCGGAGGCGAAACCAGGCCGTGGCCGGCCCGAGCTGGCGAAAGCCGCCTTGCACGAAGCGGATGTCCATGGCGTGGGTGGCGAACATCGGTCCCCCGGCGTCGCCGAAGTCGCTGGCCGCGGCCGCGTCGGGTCCGGAAAAGGGCGGTGGCCGATCGTCGACCGTGCCCAGCTCTGAGAGGCGCATCTGCAGAGCGCGAGCGCGGGTCACCAGAGTGCCTTCCCCGTCTCGGATCGTGCCTTCGAGCAGCCGCACGCGGCGGCCGGGACGTAACGCCTGCACCTCGACATGCAGTCTGGCGAGCGGGACCGGACGCACGAATTCGTAGGTGATCCGGGCCAGCCCCACCCCCTCCTGGGGTTCGAAGGCCTCGAACGCATGGACCAGGAGAGCCGCCGGCGCTCCGCCGTGCAAGGCCTGGGGATCCCAGGGGCCGCGGCCGAGCTCGGTGGCCTGCCAGCCGTCGCCGCGACGTACAAAGATCGCCTCCGGGCTCATCGCTGCCTCAACCTAGCGCCCGGCTAAACTGCTGACCGTGAGCGAGAACGGCAACCCCTCCCGCCATGAGGCGACTTTCACCGTCAAAGCGGGCCTGGCCGAGATGCTCAAGGGCGGGGTGATCATGGATGTGGTCACGGCCGAGCAGGCCAAGATCGCCGAGGATGCGGGGGCAGCGGCGGTCATGGCTCTGGAACGGGTTCCGGCCGACATCCGGCGCGACGGTGGCGTGGCCCGCATGTCCGATCCGAAGGTGATCGCCGACATCCAGCAGGCGGTCACGATCCCTGTGATGGCCAAGGCCCGCATCGGCCACTTCGCCGAAGCGCAGGTGCTGGAGGCGCTGGAGGTCGACTACATCGATGAGTCCGAGGTGCTCACCCCCGCTGACGAGGCCAACCACATCGATAAGTGGCAGTTCGACATCCCGTTCGTCTGCGGGGCCACCAACCTGGGTGAGGCGCTGCGCCGGATCGGCGAAGGGGCGGCCATGATCCGCTCCAAAGGTGAGGCCGGCACCGGGGACATCGTGGAGGCGGTCCGCCATCTGCGTGTGATCCGCTCAGAGCTCAACCGCCTGGGCACGCTGGACTCCGGCGAGCTGGCCACGGCGGCCAAGGGGCTGCGCGCACCGCTCGAGCTTGTGCGTCAGGTCGGGGGCGACGGCAAGCTGCCTGTGGTCCTGTTCTGCGCCGGGGGTATCGCCACGCCCGCCGATGCCTCGCTGGTCATGCAGCTCGGCGCCGAGGGCGTATTCGTGGGTTCGGGCATCTTCAAGTCCGAAGACCCCCAGCCGCGGGCTCGCGCGATCGTCGAGGCCACGACTCACTTCCGGGATGCCGGCCGGGTAGCGGCCGCTTCGCGGGGCCTGGGCCAGCCGATGGTCAGCCTCGAGACCTCCAAGCTCGAGTCTGAGCAGCTGCTGGCCCCGCGCGGCTGGTAGCCGTGGCCGATCAGGCGGCGGACGCGCCGCTGGCTGCCGTGGGCGATCAGGCGGGGCCGACGCCCCTGGTCGGAATTCTCGCGCTTCAGGGCGACTTCGAGGCTCATGCTCGTCTGCTCGCCCGGCTGGGGGTCGGCGCCCGGGAAGTGCGCGTCCCGCGTGACCTGGACGGCATCGACGCGCTGGTCATCCCCGGCGGTGAATCGACGGTTATGACCCTGGGCATCACACGCGAGGGGCTCGGAGATCCCCTGCGGGAGCTGGCGGCCGCCGGCACCCCGATCCTCGGGACATGTGCGGGGCTGATCATGCTCGATCGCGAGCACCTCGGCGTGCTGGACATCCTCACTCGGCGCAACGCGTTCGGTCGCCAGCTGCGTTCGTTTGAGGCCGACCTGGACTTCGACGGGGTGCCCGGCGGCCCGGTCCACGCAGTCTTCATC
>JALYZQ010000119.1 GCA_030948805.1 Actinomycetota bacterium
AGGCGGACCTGATGCGCCGCTTCGGCCATGAAGACACGCTGCTCGACGGCGAGCAGACTCGCGCCCAGATCAACTCCCCGACCTACCTGGGGGGTCTGTGGGCACGCACCGGCTCGGCGCTGGTCAACCCGAGCAAGCTCGCGGACGGACTCCGGGCTGCCGCGATCCGCTCAGGCGTACGCATCCATGAGCTGACCCCGGTCCGACAGCTGCGCCGCCGCCGTGGGGGTGTCGCCGTGCAGAGCGACGGAGGCGTCGTCAGCGCGCGGCGGGTACTGCTGGCGACGAGCGCCTATCGGCCGCTGCGGCGCTCGGTCCGGCGCTACGTCGCTCCGGTCTACGACTACGTCCTGATGACCGAGCCGCTGAGCGCCCAGCAGCGCGTCCAGATCGGCTGGAGCGCAGGGCAGGGGGTCAGCGATATGGGCAATCAGTTCCACTACTACCGGCTGACCAGCGACGGCCGGATCCTCTGGGGTGGCTATGAAGCGGTGTACCGCTATGGCGGTCCTGTCGGCCCGCAGCTCGATGATCACGAGCCCACGTTCGCCGCCCTCTCCCAGCACTTCTTCATCACCTTTCCCCAGCTCGAAGGACTTCGGTTCAGCCACCGGTGGGGCGGCGCCATCGATACGTGCAGCCGGTTCTCGGTCTTCTTCGGCAAAGCGCTCAGCGGACGGGTCGGCTACGCCCTGGGCTACACCGGCCTCGGCGTCGGGGCCAGCCGCTTCGGTGCCCGTGTCGGCCTTGATCTGCTCGATGGACGGGTCACCGAGGAGACCGTTCTGGCCTTCGTACGCCGGCGGCCGGTGCCCTTTCCACCCGAGCCGTTGCGCTCGGGGGTCATCCAGCTGACGCGAAACCGGCTGGCGGCCGCTGACCGCAACCAAGGGTCACGCGGCCTCTGGCTACGGGTGCTGGACCGACTGGGACTCGGCTTTGACAGCTGAGGCGAGCGGCGTTAGCGCCGGGGGATGACGCGAAAGGTGACTGTGACCGCGCGGCTGCGCGGGACCCCGGCCGTTCCCCCGGCGATGGCCCGCAGGACGTAGGTCCCCGGACGCAGGCGGCGCCTGTGGGCCCGGCCAGTGAGCGCAAACCGGTTGCGCCCCGCCCGGTCGCGGTGCTTGAAGCGCACCACTACGCGCTCGACCAGGCACTGGTGGCGATGGCTCGGCCGGCAGTGGGCGCGCCGGTGCACCGACAGGATCGTGAAGTGCGTCACGACACCTTGGCTGTCGCGATAGCGGACCCGGGCAGCGCCGTGATGGCGGACCACGACCGCGCCACGCCGCGCGGCCCGAAAGCGCCTAGGTGAGACGTGCAGCCGGGTGAGGACCGGGCGCAGGCTTTCCCCGGCCCGAAGCACCGGGGCCGGCTTCCAGACTCCACTGAGGGCCCGGGCCTTGGGTTGGTAGAGACGCAGGATGAGGTGAAAGCGTCCCGGCGGGGCGGGCAGCCAGTTGGCCCGCTGGGCCGCCCCCGGCGGGGCGCCGTGCTGGACGTAGACCGTGAGCGACCCGTCGCGCGCGAAGTGCAGCCCCGCTGTACGATCGCCGATCGCGTAGCGGTTGCTCGGGTTAGCCGACAGGAAATATGAGGCGTTGTACATCGTCAGGGACCAGAAGGCCTTGACGGGGGGCAACTGGCCGCGCCGGAAGCGGATCGTGTAGCGGTAGGCGCCGTTCAGCGCTCGCCCCTTTGAGTCGGTGTCGGCGATCGGGTAGATCGTCTGCTGCGGAGTGTTGGCGGCTAGCAGGTTGGTGGCCACGATCGACCGCCCCATGTAGCGCTGGCCGTAGGCGCCGACCCAGCGTCCGAGGATCTCCCAGCCGTTGTTGATCGCCCGGCTGCTCGCGTTGAGCCGGGTGGCTCCGGTGGCCACGATCTGCACCGCAGCGGCCGTGCCGGCGTTGATCGCGGCGTTGCTGACCGGGTCGCTGGCCGCCGCCGGAGGTGCCGGCGCCACGTCGGAGAGGTCGCTGAGCAGGGTCTGAGCGGGGGTCGGATGGGGAACCTGCACGCCGGCTGGAGCCATCGCTCGCAACGCGCAGTCATCGCTCGCCGGCGGTGGGTCGACGTTCATCTCGTTGTTGAGCGTGGCGATGAACTGTGCGCCGGTGGGAATGCTCTTGGGGATCGTGGGGGGATAGTGATCGAGCACCACCGGAGGCTGGCGGGCCCCGGTCTGCCATGCCGAAAGCGGGGTGGCCTGATATTTCTCCTGAAGCTGCTTGACCGCGGGTAGGTCGGCTTGGTTCTTGACCAGCGTGCGGCCCAGCAGCCAGACCGTATTGCTGGGCGCGTTGATCTTCGTCACCCCCGCGGGCACTGATCCGCTGTAGCCGGGGGGCACCAGCACGTAGGCCCCTGCCTGGGTCCCTGTGGAGCCTGTGCCCAGATAGGAGAACGCGTTCGTGAACGCGTCGAGGAACTGGAAGGTGTAGAAGCGACCGCCGGTGTCAGGAACGTTGACCACGATCGGTCCGCTGGTCAGATCTAGCCAGGAGACCGTGTAAGCCGTGTCAACATTGGGTGCCACCACGGTCGTCACCTGCGGGTCGGCCAGCGCTGCCACGCTCACGATCTGGTTGTGCGCGAAGTGCTTGATCGTGGCTCGCTCGACCACCTGGGGAAACCCGTAGACATAGGCCGCCGCCGCCGCCGTGAACACCTGGCGCGCCTTGGCGCGGGTGCTCGCGTTGGCGCCTGAGAGGTGCGCGGCGTAGTTATCAGCGCTGTGGGCGACCGCCGACGGGTAGTAGGCGACCAGGCGGGGAACACTGGCGCCGAACGCGCAGGAGGCGATTGTCGGCGACGCGGCCGTGGTTTGGCTGATCGCGGTCGGCGCCAACCCGCCAAGTAAGCCGACCAGCCCGGCGCCGAGTGTGCACAGTCTCAGCCGGCGCGTCCTGCCTCCCTCCATCATCTGGTGCATTTTGCCGCTTCGTCCTCCCGGGCGCGTCACGCCCAGGGTCCGAGCCGAAGAGGCGTTAGCATCGGCGCCCGAATGCAGATCGACTCCGGGGCGCATCGAGCGGACGGCACGCGCCGCCGTGGGTTGGCGCTCGTCATCCTCGCTGTAGTCGCTGTGGTCGCCGCGGCTATCACGGTGGCCATCGCCCGGGCCGGTAACGATCCTCCGCCGATCCCCAAAAACGCGATCCGCGTCGACGTCAGCCCCCACCCGGTCAGCCGCCGGATCGCGCCGGGGTACGTCGGGCTCTCGATCGAGTACCCATCCTCGATCGGCTACTCCGGCCGAAACCCCAATCGCCCCAACCTCGTCTACGTCAAGCTCGTGCGCGGCCTCAACCCCGGGCACTCGCCGATCATCCGCTTCGGTGGGGACACCGCCGACTGGACGTGGTGGCCGACGCCGGGGGTGCGCAAGCCACGCGGCATCCGCTACACGCTCACGCGCCGGTGGCTGAACGTCACCCGCGCCACGGCCCGCGCTCTCAATGCCCGGCTGATCCTGGGCATCAACTTCGAGGCCGACAGTCGGCGCATCGCCGGCACCGAGGCCCGGGTGCTGCTGGCGGGCATCGGCCGGCGCTACGTGGCCGGCCTGGAGCTCGGCAACGAGCCCGAGGTCTACGGCACCCTGCCCTGGTACACCACCCCGGGCGGAGTCCCGGTCCCCGGTCGCCCAGCGTCGTACGGCTTCGCGTCCTTCCTGCCCGACTACGCGAACGTCGTCTCGGCCCTGCCTCGCCACATCGCCCTCGTCGGCCCCGCCTCCGGTGCCGGTCCCTGGCTGACCGGCCTGGGCCGGTATCTGAAGGCAAACCGGCGCGTGCGGATCGCCACCTTCCATCGCTACCCGCTGCACCGTTGCTTTACGCCGCGAGGCTCCCCGGCTTATCCGACGATCGCCAACCTGCTCTCGCCGCTGGCCTCAAGCGGTCCCGCGGTAAGCCTCCGGGCCGGGGCCGGCGTGGCCCACGCCCACGGGGTTCCCCTGCGCTCTGACGAGCTCAACAGCGTCTCCTGTGGCGGGGCGCACGGGGTCAGCGACACCTTCGCCTCGGCCCTGTGGATCCTGGACACGCTGTTCAACATGGCGCGCGCGGGCGTCGACGGCGTCAACATCCACACGTTCAGGACCGGCACCTACGCCCCGTTCAGCTTCAGTTTCTCGCGCGGTCGCTGGTCAGCGCAGGTGAAGCCCATGTACTACGGCATGCTGCTCTTCGGCCGCGGCGCCCCGCCCGGTTCGCGGCTTCTGCACACTCGCTTCAGCGGCCCGCGTGCGGTTCGCATCTGGTCTACGCGCGGGCCTGACGGCCGGATCCGGGCCACGCTGATCAACGCCTCGCGCCGCCATGCGGTGACGCTGGCCGTGCGTCTACCGGCCGGCGGCCACAACGCCATTCTGCAACGGCTCCGGGCGCCCCGGGTCGGTGCCAAACGCGGGGTGACGATCGCCGGGCAGTCCTACGGCTCACACACGTTGACTGGAGCCCTGACCGGTTCGGCTCACTCGGTCTCGCTGGTGGCCACTCATGGCCGCTTTGTCATCAGGCTCCCGGCGGCCAGTGCCGCCCTGGTCACCGTCTCCTAGGCGCTGCTGCTCGCGGGCTCCCCGCGTGCGCATATGCTCCGCAGACGGTGGCCCCGAAGCCTGCCCGGCGCTGGTCGTCGCATCAACCCAACGTCACCGGCCGCGGGATCGTGGCCGCTTACTCGGCTCGCTTCTGGACGCTGGTCGTCGTACTGGGCGTGGCGACGGGAGCCGGCGCGGCCCTTCTCATGGCCTTGCTGAGCCTAGCCGAGCATCTGGCCTACGGCGGCCACGCGAGCTCATTTCTGGGCGCCACGAAAGCGGCCTCGGGCGAACGCCGCGTGCTGGTGCTGTGCGCGGCTGGCTTGCTGGTTGGGCTGGGCGCGATCCTGCTGCCCAGGCTCCCCGGATCGGGGAGCACGGAGGTATCGGATGCCCTGTGGCTGCACGGGGGCCGGATGGCCCTGGTGCCGAGCTTCGGCCGCGCCGTCCTTTCCGTGGTCACCGTGGGGATGGGAGTCTCGCTCGGCCGAGAGGCAGCTCCCCAGCTGGCGGGAGCGGCGGTGGCCAGCCGCCTCTCGGACTGGGCGGGCCTACCGCTGTGGCAACGGCGGCTGCTGGTCGCCTCCGGCGCCGGCGCCAGGTTCGCCGCGGTCTACAACGTCCCACTGGGCGGAGCCCTGTTCGCACTCGAGGTACTACTGGGGACGCTGGCCCTGCCGCTCGTGCTGCCCGCCCTCGCCGTCTCGGCGGTCGCCACCGCGGTGGCCTGGATCACGCTGGGGACCGGACCGACCTACCACATGGCCAGCGTCGCGGTCAACCCAAGCGAACTGGTCTGGGCCGTCGTGCTGGGCCCGGTGCTCGGCGTCGCCGCCGTCGCCTGGGTGAAACTGATCGAGCGCGTCAACCGCGTACGGCTTGGCCCAACCGCACGCGTGACCGCCCCGCTGTTGGTGCTGGGCCTCCTGGGCCTGGTCTCGATCCGGTATCCCCTGCTACTGGGCAACGGCAAAGCCATCGTGCAGCTGGCGCTGGTGGGCGAGCTGTCGCTGGGCATGTTCGCTGTGCTCCTGGTGCTCAAGCCGATCGCCACTGCGGCCTGCCTGGGCGTGGGGGCGCCCGGAGGACTGTTCACACCGACCCTCAGCGTGGGGGTTCTGTTGACCGGGCTGCTGACCAGCGGGTGGTCGCAGATCTGGTCTGTCTCGGTCCCCGCCGCCTACGTGCTGATCGGCGGCGGGGCCTTTCTGGCTGCGTCGATGCAGGGGCCGCTGTCAGGGGTCGTACTCGTGCTCGAGCTAACCCGCCACTTCGACCCGCTCATGGTCCCCACCCTGGTCGCCGTCACCGAGGCGACGATCGTGGCCAGACGGCTGAGGCCCTGCTGCTCGAGCTCGCGAGCCTTGCCGAGCGGAATGCCGAGCTCAATCCCCGTCTGACGGAGGTTGAGAGGCTCGGCGCCGGCCAGGCCGAAGCGCAGGCGAATCACGTCGCGCTCCGGTTCGGGTAGCCCGTCGACGGCACCGTTGACCAGGTGCTCACGCTCGGCGGACTCGACCTCTTCGGCCGGCTCTGGCCGGTCGCTCGCCAGAAGGTCGCCGAAGGCCGTCTCGCCATCCTCGCCGACTGGCTGATCGAGGCTGGTGAGGCCCCGCGTGAGCTCACGCAGCTCGGCCACCTCTTCGACGGGCAGCTTGGCCTCGGCGGCGACTTCATCATCGGTGGGCTCACGCCCGAGCTTGGTGCTCAGCTCGCTTTCGACCTTGCGGACCTTGGTCTGGCGCTGGGCGACGTGAACCGGAAGCCGGATCGTCCGGCCGTGGTTCTGCAGCCCCCGCTGGAGGGCCTGGCGGATCCACAGGGTGCCGTAGGT
>JALYZQ010000127.1 GCA_030948805.1 Actinomycetota bacterium
TGAAGGGCACGCCCATCGCTTTTCGCTCCCGCTCGGTCCAGGCGGGCGGCGATGGGCGGCTGAGCGTCCAAGGTGACCTGGAGCTGGCCGGTGGCGTCAATCCGGTTGCCTTCGAACTGCGCATCGACGACGACGGGCACCTGGTGGGAAGCGCGACCGTCCAGCAGACCGCCTGGGGGATGAAGCCGTACACGGCCCTGTTCGGCACGCTCAAAGTGGCCGACGAGGTCGAGGTCCTGATCGACGCGCGGCTGAGTTCGGCCTGAGTACGACTCAATCCCGGTCGGCGGTCTCGGGGGCGTCGGCGGGGTCGACGTCATGTGGACGGCGCCGCCGGTAGCGCAGGTCGCCGAGATTGCCGACCAGGAGCGCGACGGCCGCAGCGCCGAAGACCACCGACACAACGGTCTGGCCGGCGGATCGTAGGACTACGCCCATCGGCGAGTCTCAGCCGCTTCCTGCTGTACCTTGGGTCAGGTGCTAGGCGAAGCTTCTGACTCGCTGGGACAGGAAGGGACGGGTGCCGATCCCGCCGTGATCGCGGCTCTGGCGCTGGGCTGGGAGATGTCCGACCTCTACGCGCGTCCGCGCGGTGCGGCGCAGCTCCTGGCCCCTCCGGGCGAGTTGCCCGGCATCGACGGCCTGAGCGCCCAGCAGCGATGTGAGCTGGCCATGACCAAGATCTCGGCGCTCATCGGACAGCTGCTGGGATCGGTCAGCGGTGAGCCGCTCCCCAGCGTCGCGACCCTGCGTGAAGTTGCCGCCAGCGATGATGGCGCGTGGCGCCGCGCCGTCTATGACCTGCACCTCGAACTGCTCAGGCGCCTCGAAGCTCGGGCCGGCAGTCTGTCGGGCGCCTATGACCTCGGTCGGGCGCTGGCCGAGACCTCACGCGATCCCGAAGATCTCGGCCGCCTGCTCGATCGGCTCGAGCCGGCGCGCCTGTTGTCCATCGAGGGACACCTGGCCGACCTCAGCTCCAGGCTGCCTCGGCATTCAGCCGCTGCGGTGGCGGCCACCTTGGAGCAGTGGAAAGAGTGGACCTCCGATGCCCGCGCCAAGGAGAGCATGGAGGATGTTCGCGGGGCCTTGTCGCGACAGCGGTCCCTTTGGCGCTCGCTGCTGACCGGCGAGAAGGAAGCTCGCCAGATGCTGGACCCCGACACCTTGGTCGCCGCCTCGGTGCGCCACGCCAGCCGTCTGGGCACCCTCATCCGGGGGCTCACGGGCGCCTATCTGCCGGTGCTGGCCGCGCTGGTGCTGTCAGTCGCCCTGCTGCTGTGGACGATTGTGGATCAGAGCCCGATTGCCACCGTGATCGGGGCGCTGGGGGCGTTGGCGGCGACGATGGTCGGGATTCGCAAGAGCCTGGCCTTGACCGCGCAGGACAGCATCGACGAGCTGCGCAGCGAACTCTGGGGAGCCGAGCTCGAGGCGGCGATCGCCCAGTCCATCCTTCGTTTGCCCCCCGCGTCCGCGGGCCAGCGACGTCCCAAGCTCTCCCTGGCCAAGCCACCGGCGCCGGTCACTGCGCCCGGCGAGCGCACCCGTATCACCGAGCGTCTGGAGCGGGCGCTGCACGTAACCACCAGCGCGCGTAAGCAGGGTCTACGCGTCCCAGCCTCCGGCCCGGCGACAGCGGCTCCGCATTCGACCCGGGACGACCGCGCCAGTAACGGTCATCACCCCGGCGACGTCTAAATGACCGGAGCCGCGCCTTACGGCGGGGCAGCGCAGGCTCGGCAGAGTCCCGAGATGACCAGCTCGGCGCCTTCGGCGCGGAAGCCAGACTCCTTGGCCGCGCGGAGCAGAGCGCCGGTCTCGAGCTGACCGTCGAGGTCGTCGACGCGCCCGCAGTGTCGGCAAACCAGGTGTTGATGGGGCTCGGTGCGGGCGTCGTACAGGGCGGCCCCCAAGCCGGTGCCGATCCGCCGGGCCAGACCCAGCTCCACGAACAGCTCCAGGGTCGCGTACACGGTGGGGGTGGACGTTCCGGGCAGCTCATCACGGACGGCTCGACCGATCTCCTCGGCCGTGGCGTGGCGCCCGCGGCGCTGTAGCTCGCGCAAGATGACGTTGCGCTGGGGGGTAGCGCGCTGGCCCCGGCTGTGCAGGAGCTCGGTCAGGGGGCTGAATTCATCGTGATGCATGGTCTCTGTGTTCACGGGCTGCGTGGGCAGCGATAAGGGAGCCCTAATTCTAACACAGTTGCTATAGTGATTGAGGCATGGAAAGCCGAGCACTCCCTTCGCTGAAGAACATCGACGAGCGCGCCTTCGTCCTGCGTTACGTGCAGCCGGGACTGGTTGGCCTGATCGACGGCACCTTGTCCACCCTGGCTCCGATCTTCGCCGCGGCTCTGCTCGCGGGCTCCCATGCTGCCCTGTTTGTTGGCCTGGCCACCGCAGTAGGGGCCGGGATCAGTATGGGCTTCTCAGAGGCTCTGTCTGACGACGGCACCCAGACTGGCCGCGGCTCGGCCCTGGCCCGCGGGGTGGTCACGGGCGTCATGACGGCGGTCGGGGGCGTATTTCACTCGCTGCCCTTTCTCATCCACACCGTTCACACCGCGCTGGTCGTGGCCGGTGTCGTCGTGGCCATTGAGCTCATCACGATCTCCCTGATCCGCAAGCGATTTCTCAACGTCTCACTGCGGGTCAGCCTGCTCCAGGTCGCCTTGGGCGGGGTGCTGATAGTCGCCGCCGGCGTCGCTTTGGGCAGCGCATAATCCTCCGCGCCAGCTCCTTTTAGTAGAACACCCGGAGAAACCGGGGGGGCCAACGAGGAAGGAGTCGCGCATGGAGTTGCGGTCAAAGCATGTCGTGGTCACCGGCGCCGGAAGCGGCATCGGCCGGGCTTGTGCCACTCGGTTTGCCGCTGAGGGCGCCCGGGTCGTGGTCGCTGACCTGGACCTCCAAGCTGCGCAGGCGACGGCGGCCGGGATCGACGCCCAGGCCGTGCAGACGGATGTCGGACGTGAAGCCGAGATCGTGGCCCTGGTCAAGCGCGCCCAGGAGGCGGGGGGGCCGATCGATCTCTTCTTCTCCAACGCGGGCGTGCCCGGGCCGGCCGGCGGCCCCGAGGTCTCCGACGCTGAGCTCCAAGCCACCTGGGAGGTCAACGTGCTGGCCCATCTATGGGCGGCCCGGGCTTTGCTCCCGGACATGCTGGAGCGCGGTGAGGGCTATCTGCTGAGCACTGCCTCGGCTGCCGGCCTGCTCACCCAGGTCTCCGCGTTGGCCTACTCAATCACCAAGCACGCCGCCGTGGCGCTGGCCGAGTGGCTCTCGATCATGTACGCCGACGCCGGGATCAAGGTGTCCTGCCTGTGTCCACAAGCCGTTCGGACGCCGATGCTGGAGGCGGCGCTGGAGGATCCCGTCGGGGCGGCCCCGCTGCTGGCCGGCGGCCTGATCGAGCCCGACGAGGTGGCGGAGGCGGTCGTCGCCGGACTGCGCGAGGAGCGCCTGCTCATCCTCCCGCACGAAGAGGTGGCTCATCACCTGTCGCTGAAAGGCTCGCAGCCCGAGCGATGGCTGAACGGGATGCGGAGGATCGTTCGTCATGCCCGCGCAGAGGGCGGGGAGGCCCCGGCGGGCTGACGGGCGGGATCAGTGAGGAGATGAGCGCGGCGAACCGCCGCGTATCGATCGGCTTGGTCACGTAACCGTCGCATCCGGCGTCCCAGGCCAGCTGCTCTTCGCCCCGGGCTCGCCCCGCCGTGCAGGCGACGATCGAGCACGATGCCGTCTCGGGGTCTGACTTCAGTCGCCGGGCCAGATCGAGGCCGTAGCCGTCGGGCAGCTGGAGGTCCAGAACGATCACCGGGGGGACCTCCTCTGAGAGCACTCGTTCGGCCTCGGCGATGGAGGCCGCTCCCAGCACGTCGATCTGCTCGAGCTCGAGCACGTGCTTGAGCAGCAGGCGGTTGATCGGATGGTCGTCTACGACCAGCACCGGTCCGTGGCCGTGAGCACGCATGGGCGCATCATCTGAGCACAGTCGCGCCGGGCCGGCTCCAGCGTGGAGATTTCGTGCAGGCTCTGGGCCGACTACCTACACAGGCTGCGTAGTAATCCGCAGCTATGAGAGCTTTGCCCCGGGCTCTGGACGGTGCGCTTAGGTCGGCAGCTGCGCGGCGGCCTGCAGCTGGCTGCGCAGGGCCGGCCAGCTAGAGCGCAACCGGCCGAGGCCGGCGTGGACACGGGGGGCGTCATCGTGGCTGGCCCCCGACTCGATCTCGCGCAGCGCGTCGAGGAGCGGATTCGCATCCAGCATCAGAGCGCTGTTGCGCGCGGCGTGGGCAGCCAGGGCGGCGCTCGGCAGATCCCCCCCAGCGATCGAGGTCTCGATCTGGGCGGTGGCCGTGGTCAGCTCGTCGATCAGCGTGGTGACGATCTCGGGTAGGCCCGCGCCGAGGATCTGTTGGAGCTCGGTCAAGCGGCGCAGGTCAAGCTCGCTCCCCACGTCGGACAGCATAAGCGGGGCTCGTTCACGGGCGCATGAAGTGGCGCAGCCGGCGGGCGAAGCCGCCCAGGTGGTCTCGGCGCATGCTGCCCAGGCCCGTGATACCGAGAAACATCACGAACACCCCGGCCAGCAGGGCCAGGATGGCCACCACGGCCGGCCAGTTGGCCTCGAGCTTCTTGCGTCCGGTGGTCAGGACCCGCTGGGCATTGGGACCCGCGAAGGTCAGCGTCGCGATGATCGCCAGCAGCGGGAGGATGAAGCAGACGTTGAACAGCACGAGCAGGAAGACCTGCCGGGTGATGTCGAAGTTCGAGCCGACGATCGCGGCGATGGCGGCAAAGTACGGAAACGCCGTGGGAAGCTCGACCGCCGTGATTGTGGCTCCCAGCAGCGCGCTGGAGCGTTGCGCAGTTCGCTCCTCGGACCGGGCCTCCCGGCGGCCGAGCCGGTCGCGGTAACCCCAGAGAAAGGCGGCGGCGGTCAGCATCGCGACCCCGGCGACCACCTCGAGCACGTAACCGAGCCGCCGTCCGGGGTGGGGGACCAGCGAGATCAAGAGCTGCCCCGGCCCCAGAGCGATGATCAGGCCCCCCACGAGATAGACGCCGAACACGGCCGCCGTGAACTGGATCAGCTTGGTCCGTCCGTGCGGCTGGGCGGCCAGGTACAGGGCAGGGGCGATCGTGGTCGGATTCAGCGAATCGGCGATGCCGATCGAGACCACCAGCCCGATGAGACGGAGCATGGGCCAATTGTGCCCACAGGGGCCCTCGGGACACCGCGTGCACGCACCCTGGCAGCTTTCCGCCGTCCGGATCGCCGACCCGTATGCCGCTACACTCAGGCTTGGCGCCGGGCGGCGTTCGTTCTCACGCTCGCGCCCTGCCTACCAATTCCTGATCTCGAGACGACGAGCGCGCAATGGCCCGTGGAGACGTCCGGATTGCTGCCACTCTGGCCTGCGAAGAGTGCAAGCGCCGGAACTACCAGACGAATAAGAGCAAGCGCAACAACCCGGAGCGGCTGCAGCTACGCAAGTACTGCCGCTGGTGCCGGCGCCACACTGCGCACCGCGAAACTCGCTGAGCGAGAGTCGGCCTGACCATGGCTCGCAACCGCAAACGCGCTAAGGAGCGGCGCAACCGCCGCTCCGCCTCGAGGTCGGCTGCTCAGCCGCGAGTGGCCACCGCGCGGGCGGAGTCAGAGCGCGAGCGCCGCGAGGCCGAGCGTGGGGTACCTGAGCCCGAGGCGCTGACCGAATCACCGGGCGCGCTGACGCACGGGGCGCCCGACGTGGAGCTCGCCGATGCCCAGCTCGCCCTCGGACGGCCGGAGCTGACCCAAGACTCGCCCGAAGTCGATGATGCCGAGTTGGCGGCGGAGGCCGTGGGCGGCAACGGCCGCAGTGGGGGCGGGCGGGGAGGCCCGGGCGACTCGGGCGATGGCGAGGCCGGGGATCTGGCCCCGACCGACGCGTCGGCGTCTGAGCGCCGCGGGGTGATCAGTCGTCTCAGCACCTTCCTGCTGGGAAGCTGGCGCGAGCTTCAGCGGGTACAGTGGCCCGATCGCCGGCAGGTGATGCAGGCCACTGGGGTCGTGATCGGGTTTGTCATCGTCGCCGGCTTGTATCTCGGCCTCGCTGACACGGTGGCCACCAAGCTGGTCAACCTGGTTCTGCAATAACCGTCTTAGCCTGAGAGAGAGCATGTTCCGCTGGTACGTCGTCAACACCTATTCCGGACACGAGAACAAGGTCAAGCACAACCTCGAGCACCGAGTTGTGTCGCTGAACCAGAAGCGAGCGGTGCGCCAGATCGTCGTTCCCACCGAGTCGGTGTCCGAGATGAAGGACAACCAGAAGGTCACAGTCGAGAAGCGGACGATGCCCGGCTACGTGCTCGTGCAGATGGACCTCAACGAGGACTCATGGTCGTTGGTCAAGGGAACGCCCGGGGTGACGGGCTTCGTCGGCGCCTCCAACGAACCCGTTCCCCTCACGCAGGTCGAGGTCGACCGGCTCCTGCATCAGGAGCCCGCGGAGCGACCCCGCAGCCGCGCCCAGTTCTCGATCGGGGAGTCGGTCAAGGTCGTGTCCGGTCCGCTGTCTGACTTCTCCGGTGAGATCTCCGAGGTCAACGAGGACGCCCAGCGCCTCAAGGTCCTGGTCTCCATCTTCGGTCGTGAGACACCTGTCGAGGCGGCGTTTGACCAGGTCAAGAAGATCTAGCTTCTCGGGCTAAGCTCAGACCCATGGCCAAGAAAGTCCTCACCGAGATCAAGCTGCAGGCCGTCGGCGGCCAGGCCAGCCCAGCACCGCCGGTCGGTCCGGCCCTGGGCCAGCACGGGGTGAACATCATGGAGTTCGTCAAGTCGTTCAACGCCCAGACGCAGTCCGATGCCGGCACGGTCATCCCCGTGGTCATAACCGTTTACGAGGACCGGTCCTTCACGTTCATCACCAAGAGCCCGCCGGCCGCGGTGCTGATCAAGCAGGCCCTGTCCTTGGAGAAGGGCTCAGCCGAGCCGCACCGCGACAAGGTGGCCCGGATCACCCGGGATCAGCTCCGGCAGATCGCCGAGAAGAAGATGAAGGACCTCAACGCCAATGACGTCGAGGCCGCCACCAGCATCATCGCCGGCACGGCGCGCTCGATGGGAGTAGAGGTGGTTTGATGGCCAAGCACGGCAAGGCCTACATCGATGCCCGCCAGCAACTGGACCGCAACCGTGAGTACCCGCCCGCGGAGGCGATCTCGCTGGTCAAGCAGCTGCGGCGCACGAAGTTCAATCAGTCGGTCGAGGTTCACATCCGCACCGGTCTCAACGTGCGTCACGCCGATGAGCAGCTACGGGGAACGATCGCGCTGCCCAACGGCCTGGGCAAGGAGGTCAAGATCGCCGTCTTCGCCCAAGGCGACAAGGCGCGCGACGCCGAGGAGGCAGGGGCGGACGTGGTCGGCGCAGAGGACCTCGCCCAGCGCATCCAGGATGGCTTTGATGACTTCGACGTGGCCATCGCCACGCCCGACATGATGCCCGTCGTCGGTCGGCTGGGTCGCATCCTCGGGCCGGCCGGAAAGATGCCCAACCCCAAGGTGGGAACGGTCACGATGGACGTGGGCAGGGCGGTCAGCGAGTCCAAGTCCGGCAAGATCGAGTACCGCACCGACCGCACGGCGATCGTCCACCTGGTGATCGGCAAGAGCGACTTTGAGGATCACCAGCTGCTGGAGAACTACGCGGCGGTGATCGAGGAGATGATCCGGGCCAAGCCGTCGGCGGCCAAGGGGCGCTACATCCGCTCGGTCGTGTTCTCCACCACGATGGGTCCCGGCGTCAAGGTCGACCCGTCGCGCACCCGGGACATCGTCGAGGAGGGGGCCCCGACGGCGGAGCCGGGGGCACCGTCGGCGCAGCCGGTGGTCGCCTAGAATCCTTCGCACCCAAGAGACTCGCCCCAGACCTCCGGCCGCAGTCGTGCCTAAGCCCGGAGTAGGCGGAGCCTCGAACCTCGCCGGCTGCGCGCCGGCGCGTGATCGACGCCCGCCATCTGAGCGGGCGTTTCTCGTGACAGAGAGCAAGCTATGAACAGAGACCAGAAAGCAGCCGTCGTAGACGAGATCGCCGAGCAGATCGATGCCGCCGAGGCGATCTTCGCCGTCGACTACCGGGGCATCTCGGTGTCCCAGGTGGCCGAGCTGCGCAACCGGCTGCGTGACGCCGACGCTCGCTTCCGGGTGGTCAAGAACTCCCTGTCCGAGCGCGCGGCGGAGAAGGCGGGCGTGGACAGCCTGAAGCCGATGCTGGTCGGCCCGACGGCGCTTGCTCTGGTGCACGGCGATGCCGCCCTGGCCGCCAAGGCGCTCAATGACACGGCGCGGCGGCTGAACCTGCTCGATTTCAAGGGCGGCCTGCTCAATGGGGACGTGCTGAGCGCTGAGGACCTGCGCTCGATTGCCCGGCTACCCGCGCGCGAGGTGCTGCACGGCCAGCTCGTGGGGACGATCGCGGCACCCCTCACCGGTTTGGCCCGGGGGCTAAACGCGCTCATCGCGGGGGTCGCCATCCAGCTGAAGGCGATCGTGGATAAGGACCCGCCCGCCCTGGTTGGCGGGGAGACCCCCGAGCCCGAGGCCGCCGCGGAGCCAGAGGCGGCGGCTGAGCTCGAGCCCGAGGCCGCTGCGGAGCCCGAGTCCGAGCCCGAGGCGTCATCAACCGAAACTGAAAATCAGAGCGCGGACGCGGACCCGTCCGACGCATAAGGAGGAAGCATGGCCACCAGTACCCAAGAATGGATCGACGAGCTCAAGACGATCTCCGTCCTTGAGCTGTCTGAGCGGATCAAGGCCCTGGAGGAGGCGTTCGGCGTCTCTGCGACGGCGGTCGCCGCGGCGGCTC
>JALYZQ010000136.1 GCA_030948805.1 Actinomycetota bacterium
GCTCGGGGTTGTGCTCCACCGCATCCTCGGTCACCTCCAGGCACAGCACACCGGGATCAGCCGCGCTGGCCGCGATCGCATTCTCGAGATACGGGGCCAAGCCAGGGCTTTCCAGCTGCCGGGTGGAGACGTTGACCGAAATCGTCACCCCGGGCCGGGACTGGCGCCACCGCGCGACGTGAGTCAGAGCCTGATCGAACACCCACTCCCCGATGGGCACGATCAACCCCGTGTCCTCGGCCAGGGAGACGAACTCCTCGGCCGCGATCAGTCCTCGCTGGGGGTGCTCCCAGCGCACCAGGGCCTCGAATCCGATCAGTCCGGTGTCTCCGTTCAGCGACACGCGAGGTTGGTAGTGCACCCGCAGCTCGGAGTGCTCCACCGCCTGGCGCAGTGCGTCCTCGAGCTCGAGGCGACGGGTGGCGCGGCTGCGCGAGGACTCGTCAAAGAGCTCAAAGCGCGCACCGCCCAGCTCCTTGGCCCGGTACATGGCCACGTCGGCGTCGCGGATGACGTGCTCCGGAGCGACCGCCGGATCGGTCACGATCGTGATCCCAATGCTCACCGCGACCTCCATCTCGCCGTCAGCCAGGGTCATCGGCTCGCGGGCCGATTCGCTGATGCGTTCGGCGATCAGAACGGCCTGGCGCTCGGACTCCAGCTCCTCGAAGAGGAAGGTGAACTCGTCCCCGCCAAAGCGAGCCACGGTGTCCATCGGGCGCAACATCTCACGAAAGCGCTCGGACAGGACCGTGAGCAGGTGGTCACCGGCGGCATGACCGAGCGAGTCGTTGATCTGCTTGAAGCTGTCCACGTCCAAGAACAGGACCGTGACCTGGGTGCCGGTGCGCCGCGATCGGTCCAGGGCGACCGTGAGCCGGTCCAGGAACAGGGCTCGGTTGGGCAGCGCGGTCAGCGGGTCGTGCAGGGCCTGATGAGCCAGGTCGACCTCGGAGTGCTTTCGCTCGATCGCGTAGCGCACGGCGCGGGCCAGCAGGGCTGGGTTGAGCTCGGCGACGCGCAGGAAGTCCTGGGCTCCGGCCGTGACGGCGGCCAGGCCGAACCGCTCGTCGACCTGGTCGGAGATCACGATCACCGGCACGTCGGGCGCGGCGGAGACCAGGTGACGCAGGGCAGCGAGCGGGTCGGCGTCGGCCGCCGCGATACGCAGCAGGACGCAGGCGGCACCGTGGGAGTGCAGCTCCTGGCTGGCCTCGGGCCAGTGCGCGGCGTGCGCGATGACCAGCCCCTCGGTCCAGACGGCACGCAGCATCTCCCCGATCAGCATCGCGGCCCGGGGATCGTTCTCGACCAGCAAAACCCGGTCCGGAGCTCGGACCGAGCCGGCGTCGTGGGGCATCGGCAACTCTCCGTGTTGTCTCATGCACAGCCATCTGGGGTGAAATTGCGCCCTTTAGTGATGAAAACACAACTTTGATCGCTTTGCCATGTTCGGGAGAATTGGCTTGAGGCTGGTCCGGACGCTCCGGGCCCGGTTGACCGCCGCCGCGGCCCTCTCCATCCTCGCCGCGGTGATCGTGTTCGCGCTGGTCACGGTGCTCGTGGTCGGGGGCCAGCTGCGCAGCTCGCTGGACGCCGCTCTGCGCCAGCGCGCCCAGGACGTGGCTCAGCTCGCGGTCTCGGCACCATCCGTGCTCCAGGATCCCGGCGCCCTGGAAAACCCGGCCTCGGGCCGTCAGCTCGCGGTCGAGGTGGTCGATGCCCACGGCCGCATCCTGGCCCGCTCACTGACCTTGGGGGCGCGGTTGCTGCCCTCGGACGCTGCCGTCACGGCCGCCCTGCGCCATGGGCACACGGGATTTGTGGACATCCGCCTGGGCCGCGCGCCCTGGCGGATGTATGTCGCTCCGATCGCCGACGCCTTCGGGCCGGCCTCCGGCGGAGCGGTTCTGGTCGCCGCTGACACCAGTGACATCGCGCACACGGTCTCAAACCTGGTCGCGGTGGTGGCGCTGAGTGGCGCCGCCGTGGTCCTGCTGGCCGCGCTCGCCGCGGCCCTACTCACCCGTCGCGGGCTGGCGCCGTTGCGTCGCCTGGCCGCGTCCGCCGCGGACATCGAACGTACTGCGGACGCCGCCCAGCGACTGCCCCAAGCCCGGGTCCAGGATGAGGTCGGTCAGCTCACCGGAGTTCTGAACCGGATGCTGACCTCGCTAGAGCAGGCTCGAGCCGGCGAGCGCCGTCTGCTCGCCGATGCCTCCCATGAGCTGCGCACACCGGTGACCGCGCTGCTGGGCAACGTGGAGTACTTGACTCGCCACGGGGCCGACTCCGAGGTGCTGGCCGAGCTGCGCCATGACGCCGGCCGCCTGGCGCGGCTGGTGGACTCGCTGCTGGCGCTGGAGCGAGCCGCCACCACCGCACCCGACTCCGCTCCGGTGGCCCTGGACGAGCTGATCGCCGCCGTGGCCTCTGACTACGACCGCACGCGCGTGATTGCCGCGCCGCTGCCCGACGTGCAGATCCGGGGCGACGAGGACGCCCTGCGTCGGGTGATCGCCAACCTGATTGAGAATGGTCTCGTGCACGGTCCCGCCGGCGGGACGGTGACGCTCACCCTTCACGCCGAGCCGCCGTGGGCGATACTCGAGGTCGTAGACCAAGGCCTCGGCCCGGCTCCGGAGGCCGCCGAGCGGGTGTTTGAGCGCTTCTGGCGCGCGCCGGAGGCCGCCGAGCGCGCCGGGTCTGGCCTGGGCCTGTCAATCGTGGCCGCGATCATCGAGCGTCACCGGGGGCAGATCTCGGTTTCGGGCTCTAGATTCAAGGTGGCACTGCCGTTGTCCGCCGCCAGCGGTGCTGACCGAGATTCTCATTTTCGTCTTAGTGAACAGTCCTAGCTTGAGACCATGAGCCCAGCTTCCGATCCCCGGCTGTCAGCGGACAAGATCGCCGCTCAGCGCAGCCGCCAGGCCGCGTTTGCCCGGATCACCCGCGTGCGGGGCCTGACCGTGCTCGGAGCGGGCGCGCTCACCGCCGGGCTGGCCGGCGTAGTCAGT
>JALYZQ010000137.1 GCA_030948805.1 Actinomycetota bacterium
TTCGATGCCAGATAGAGGCGGTCAGAGGCGTTGATTCGCTGCCCCGTGGGGTCGATCACGCCGCGGAGGGTGTGGATGAACGCGCTCCGGGCTTCGGCATTGGCGAGCGACTGATAGCCCCGGGCCATCTCGGCCAGGTCAGTTCGGGTCCGCAAGCCGATACGTCCCAGCCACCGGGGAATCACCGAAGCGATATCCAGCACTCGGGGGTGGGCGAGCAACGGCAGAACAAATTCTGAACCCGGCAGCGTCGCCGCCCGCAGCAGGAGGTGGACATCCTCGCCCAGTCCCCCGCTGGAGACGAGCACCAGCCGCTCACACAGCTCAGGGAACTGGTAGGAGAACTGCATGGCAATGCCACCACCGAGCGAGTGGCCGACGATGCTCGCGCTCGGGAAGTTGAGGCCCACCAGCAGGTCGCGAATGCCCGAAGCATGCGCGCCGAGCGAATAGTCGCCGCGCGGCTTGGCCGATTCGCCGTGACCGAGCAGGTCGGGCGCGACCACGGTGTGGGTCTCGGCCAGCAGCTGAGCGACCTGGTCCCACTGCCCGGCGCGGCCGGCGACGCCGTGGATCAGGACCACCGGGGGGCCCTGGCCAGCGATATTGAAGTTCACCCGATGGCCGTGTAGCAGGACCTCGGCTCGCTCGATCCGCGGCACCGCACGGATGCGCCTTTCCCGCCTGCCGGTGACCCCTGCCGGCGGACGGTCTGCAATCGACGTCACCGCCGGTACCGTACCGGGTTGCGATCCGCAGGCGTTCGGCGGAGCTCGACACGCATTGAGTCGGGACTGGCCGCCGGACTTCGCCCCCGTCCCCCCGCGCGCCGGATCGTAACGTGTGATTGATGGCGACCCCTATCGGCCTGGCTCATGTCGCTGTTGTCTCGTTCCTCGCTGCCCGTCTCGCGCCGACGGGGAGTTTTTGGCTGAGCCTGGCCGGGGGCGCGGCGCTGGCTCGCGAGGCGGATCTGCGCGGGATGCGCGCGGGTTATGCAAGTAGCGCCGCGGCGATGCTGGAAACGGTGGCGATCGTGGGGCCGCTGCGATTCAACGCCCCGCTGACTCAGGCGCTGAGCGCGCCGTTGCTCGGCGCCATGCACGCCCGGGGACGAGGACCGTTCGCGCAGTTCGCGGCCTGTCTGGCGATCAGGCTCTTGCATTACACGGTGCTCACGGCGTTCGCGGTGTTCGTGCTGCTTGGTCCGAACGGGTACGCGGGCAGCTACCAGACTCTGTTCGGGTGGCTTCCGTTGCTGCCCGGAGGGCTTGCCGGAGCACTGATTCTCACCGCGATCGGAAACGGAGTGCTGGCGATCTTCTTCTCGGTCATCCAGACAGGCTTCTACAGGCACGCACTGGACGGGTGGTCGGCGCGTGCGCTGGAGCAGTCGCCGTCTCGCCTGGCGCGGCCGCCCGCCGCACTGGAGCCGGGCGGCACGGATCCGCGGATCGGGCTACTCGCGGCCACTCTGGTCACACTCGTGCTGCTCTCCAGCCTCAGCTGGATCGTGCTCACGGCGGTTGCGGCGTGGCTAGCGGCGGTGGGGGTTCTGGCGCGCCATCGGGATCGTGACGTGCTGCGGGTGGGGCTGCTGCTGGCGCTCATCGTTGGAGCCGGGACCTTGAGCGCTTCGCTGCTCGGCGGCCTGGGCTGGGATCAGGCGGCCGCCCGCTGCGTGCGCGGCGCCCTGCTCGTGCTGGTTCCGACCTGGCTGCGCTTGGCAGCCGGTAGCGCTGGGCTGCGGGAGGCCTTTCACCGGACCCTGCTCCGTCTGGGCCGCGTCCCGGGCGCGCATGAATCCGACGCAATTCTCAGCCAGCTTGACTCGGGGTCGCTACTGGCCGGGTCAGCCAACGCGCTGCGCGACCGGCTGCGAGGCGTCAGCCCGCGACCGCTGCCGATCACGGGCGCGGTCTTGACCTGGGCGGCGCTGGAGGCTCAGTCGCTGCCGATCAATGCACCGAAGCTCGCGTCTCAGTTGCGCCTGCGGCCCCGTGACGGAGCGCTGGCGGTGTCCGTGCTCCTTCCCGTCGGAGTGCTCGCGGCGACGCTCGCGCCCTCGTGATCGGTCGGTCGGCGGTGGGCTTCGCAGCTTGCGGCGCTGCCTACCCCAGCGGCTTGGGCAGGCTGGGGGTGGGAAGGCTGGGGGTGGGAAGCCCCGTCTTGATAGTCACCCCGGCGCCGGTTCCGGCGGCAGTGCCAGATGCGCTGATGGTTCCGGATGTTGCCTTGACTGAAGCGCCGGTTCCCGTGGTTCCCGGGACCGTCGTACTGACCGTCGACCCGTGAGAACCGGTTGTCACCGTCGTAGGGCCAGCGCTGACTGTGCGGCCTGGGCTGGAGCCGCCAGGGCCGGTCGAGGGCGTGCCGGACCCACCGCCCGAGCCCGACCCACCGGACGAGGCGGATGTCGAGCCGCTCGACCCGACACCCAGGGGGACACTCGGGACCGCCTGGCGCGGGTGGCCAGTGCCGGATGTCGGCCTGATGCGCCGGGTCTGACCATGGTGAGTACTGGCATGGTGGACTCGCGAGATTCCCGCGCCGTTGTGACCAGGACCAGCGCCGATGATCGGCGCGGCGGAGCTGGTATTCCGACTCAGGCTCGCTGTGGCACCCGGGCTCTGAGCGGTCCCGGGGGCCGGCGGGACAATCAGTGGCGTCGCACCGATTGCCGCGGCCCCGGCCGCGATCACCGCCGTATCGGCTACATGCGCGGCCGCGCCAGCCAGCAGGCGCCCGGCGGCGTTGACCCCCGCGGCGGGGATCCATAGCCAGCGACGGCCAAAGTACGCGCTGCGAAACGCTCTGACTGCGTTGGGGTCGAGTTGAGCGCCAGCCTCCTTTTGCATGATGTCCAAGGCGGCCTTGTGCGGGCGCGGCTGGCGGTAGGAACGCGTGGAGGTGATCGCATCGAAGGTGTCGGCCACGGCAATGATGCGAGCGCCGAGAGGAATCTCGTCAGCGGCCAGCCCGCTTGGGTATCCCTTTCCGTCCAGGCGCTCATGATGGTGACGGACGATCGCCACCAACTCGGGATCATCGATGACCGTCTGGATCATGTCCGCGCCATCACCCGGATGCCGCTTGACCACGGCGAACTCGTCGTCGGTCAACCGGTCGGGCTTGTCGAGAATCCCCCGCGGGGTGTGGAGCTTGCCGATGTCATGGAGCGCTGCGGCCAGCCTGATCTTGGCGACCTCCGCCGGCGGCAGGTCCATCCCGCGAGCGATGAGTGACGCGTATCGCGCTACCCGGCGCGAGTGACCGTGCGTGTAAGGGTCAGCGGCCTCCAGATCGGCGGCCAGCTGTCTCAGCAGAGCGAGCGGATCATCGAGCTTCAAGTCGCCAGCCTTCTCGGCCGTGCTCGTGGAAGGAAAGAGCCGCGTGGCGTTGGCGAGGCGGCGCTCCATCGCGCCGCGGCGTATCCAGCCCCAGAGCAGCAGATCAGAGAACAAGAGGTCGGCAGAGCGCCGCTTGCGCTCCCACCACAGCCCACCGAGCTGGCAGACCAGGACGCTCATCGCGCTGCCCAGCACGACGGCTGCCCACCGGGAGCTCACGGCGCCCCGGGCGACAAGGACCCACGAAACCGCAAAGGGGCCAAGCAGCACGACACTGGTCAGGAGCACGGCCGACCAAAGCCCCGGCCTGCGACCAAAAGTCTTCAACCGACTGGGTCCAGCGTTAAACCCTGTTACCCGCATTGCCATCCTTGACATGTCGCTTCCCACCCGGCCGACGTTCGTTGAACAGACACACGAGACAGCGGACCGATATAGGAGCCTCGACACAGGCTCCCGGAAACCCGAGCGTCTATGTGAATCCCTAGAACAAACGGCCACTTCTGATGCCAATCAAAGATCCGGGCGGAAAGGGGGAGAGAACCCGAGCGCCGCCGCCTCTAGTCAGTAGTGGGAGCGCCGGCCGCTGACAATCACATCGAACGGTTGGCGCCCACAGTCGTGAGGACGGGTGAGTTTCAGCGCTGGTCTCAGACCTTGAACGAGGAGCGATTGTTGAAGCCCGGAGAGGGGCGATTGGCACGTAATGCAGGTGCGGGTCGTGACGGCGGCGAGCCATGCCCGCTCCTGGCCGAAGCGGCGAGCCACGCGCTCCCCGGGCCGGGGTAGCAGCACCACGCCCGGAAGTGCACGGCGGGCGGCGGTTACCGCGGCTATGGGCCGGCTAGGCTGAGCGGGATTCGCGGGGACTGCGGCGACTAGCGCCCAGAACTGATTGAGTACGCGGCGTGCCCCGGAGAGGCTGCGCCTTTGGACCCGGCCGCTGCGCCTGTGCGGCCATGGTCACCGTGCTCGCGTTCATGGTCTTCGCGGTCGCGGTCGCGGGAGCGGGCGCGGCAACGGTCCCCTTCGGCGCCCACGGAAGCGTAAGACAGGTCTACGTGCTCGGGCTCGCCCCCGGCGAGCGGATGTCACTGCTCAACCGAGCCGGGCACCGAGTCGCCACCAAGCGCGCCGACGCCCAGGGGGGACTGCTCTTCCGGGGCGTCAGGCCGGGACGCGGTTACAAGGTTCGTCGCTTTCCCAAGGGAGCCAAGTCGGGCCCTCTGACCGTGCTTCCGTCCCGCCCGGCCCCGCCGAGCACGAGTGTCTACAACCAGCCGATCTCTCCCAACGGTTACTCGTACCTGACCACCCGCGACGGCACCAAGCTGGCCATCGACGTGCATCCGCCGACCAGCCCGGCTGGCGAGCCGGGCGTCCCCTCCGGGGTCACCCTCCCGTCGCTACCGTCGATTCTGACCGGCATCCACTTGCCGGCCACGCCGGTGACCGGACCGCCGTATCCGACCTTGATCGAGTACTCCGGCTACGGCTACGCCGACCCGGCCGGGCCGCAGAACGGGATCGCGGTCCTGGCCAACCTGATGGGCTTCACCGTGGTCGACATCAACATGCGGGGCACGGGTTGCTCAGGCGGCGCCTATGACTTCTTTGAGCCCCTGCAGAGCCTCGACGGCTATGACATCGTCGAGACGATTGCCCGCCAGCCGTGGGTGCTCGACCACAAGGTGGGGATGATGGGGATCTCCTACGGCGGCATCAGCCAGCTCTTCACCGCTCAAATGAATCCGCCCAGCCTGGCGGCGATCTCCCCGCTGTCGGTGATCGACAACACGCAGACGACCCTGTATCCGGGCGGGGTTCTCAACACGGGCTTTGCCGTCGCCTGGGCCAAGGAGCGAATTCACGACGCCAAGCCGGCGTCAGCGAACGGCGGCCAGCCTTGGGCCTACAAGCGCATCCAGGAGGGCGACCCCACCTGCCGCTCCAATCAGGCCCTGCACGGCGAAGCCGTGAACCTGTTGGGCAAGATCCGCGCCAACAATCACTACAAGCCCGCGGTGGCCGATCCGCTGTCGCCGGTCACCTTCGTGCACAAGATCAAGGCGCCCGTGTACATGGCGTGCCAGTGGACCGACGAACAGACCGGTGGTCACTGCCCCGACCTGGCCGAGCAGTTCACCGGGACGCGACGCCAGTGGTTCACGTTCACCAATGGCACCCACGTGGACTCGCTGGATCCGGAGACATTCAACCGGTGGTATGACTTCCTCGAGCTGTACGTGGCCCATCAGGCGCCGCTCATAAACTCGGCGGCGATCCGCGCCGCTGCGCCGGTGATCTACCAGTCGGCGATGGGGATAAACGGGGTGACCCTGCCGCTCGATCCGATCCAGCAACAGCCGACCTACGCTGGCGCGCTGGCCGCCTTTGAGCAACTGCAGCCGATCCGCGTGCTGTTTGACAGCGGCGCCGGCGGCCAATCGGCGGGCCAGCCCTTCCCGGGGTTTGAGCGATCGTTCTCTGGCTTCCCCGTGCCGGGTACCCAAGCCCGCTCGTGGTATCTGGCCCGCGGGGGCACGCTCGCCACGCGACGTCCCGGGCGGCGCGCCCGCGCCAACGCCTTCACCTGGAACGCCCACGCGCGGCCCCTGGCTGACTTCAGCGGGGACACCGGGTCGGGCTCGGGAGGACTGTGGACCGCTACGCCGCCTTACAACTGGACGCAGAGCCCCCGGGGAAGTGCCGTGTCGTTTGTGTCCAAGCCGCTGGGCAGCAACACGACAGTGATCGGCGCCGGCGCGGTCCACCTCTGGGTTCGCTCCTCGAAGCCGAACGTCGATCTCCAGGCCACGATCAGCGAGGTGCGGCCCGACGGCAAGGAGACGTTCGTCCAGGACGGCTGGCTTCGGGGCAACGAGCGCAAGCTCGACCGCCGCAAGAGCACCCTGCTGGAGCCCGTTCTGAGCCTCAGGCGCTCGGCCGTCGCGCCGCTGTCGCGCAAGCGCTTCATGGCGGTCACGATCCCGCTGTACTACGAGGGTCACGTCTACCGCGCCGGTTCGCGAATCCGGATCACGATCAGCGCGCCCAACGGGGACCAGCCGATCTGGTCCTTCAGCCAGACCAGCCCCAAGCGCCATGCTCGGGTGGCCATCGCCTACTCCCGCAGGAAGCCTTCGAGGCTCATTCTCCCCGTCGTGCCCGGGGTGAGCGTCCCCACCGGGCTGCCGCCGTGTCCGGGTCTAAGGGGCGAGCCCTGCCGCTCCTATCAGCCGTTCGTGAACCGCTCGGCCAGGCCTTAGCTCGCCGTCGCAGCCATCCGGCCGGCCGCTCGGCTTCAGAGACCGGGCGGCTTGGGCGGAGTCTGGATCAGCGGCGGGTGCAGCAAAGCAGCGGTTGTCGGGTCCAGGAAGTCCATCACTGTGGCCGCGTTGGCGTCGCGGAGCGTCAGCGCAGGCAGGTTCCATTTGGCTTCGATCGTGGCCAGGACCGACGTGTGATCGTGAATCACGTCGGTTACGCCTCCCGGTTTTGCGTATGGCGAGACGACGATTGCCGGGACGCGAGGTCCGTACATGTCATAGCCTCCGGGCGGATCGCCAGGAGTGAGCTTGGGCTGGATGCTGTCGGGCGGGATCACCCGCGGGGGCGCGACGTGATCGTAATAGCCGCCGTGCTCGTCGTAGGTGTAGATGAGCAGAGTCCGGGGCCACTTTGGCGACTGGAGGACGGCCTCGATGACGCGGTGGGCCCAGGCCTCGCCGTAGTACATGTCCTGCGGGTCCTCCTCGGTCTGGCCGGGGCCGGCAGCCTGGAGGTTGGCGCCGAGGACCTCGAGGACGGCTTTGACCGCGGCCGGCAGGGCGGCAAAGACCGAGGACACCGCCCCGATGCCGGGGTCGACGAAGCTCACCGCTGGGAGCGTGCCGGCCTGGCAGTCGTGGAAGAACTTGTCGATGTGGGCGTGATGGTCGGCGTGCTTGAGGACCACCGACGGGATCACCGCGGTCATGGGCACGTCGGTGAAGTAGTCACACCAGTTGATGTGGTGGCTGGACATGACGTCGAAGATCGTCCCGTGCGGTGGCGGTGAATCAAACAGGGTGCCGACGCTGGTGGTCGTGCCCCCATAGGCGGTCCCGGCGAGCAGAAAGCGGCGGTTCGGATAGGTCGGAGCGGGCACCGAGCTAAACCAGCGGTTGGCCAGCGTGAAGCTGCTGGCCACGGAGTAGGCAAAGGGCAGCACGGCGGGCGTGTAGTAGCCCATCGGCTGGATGGCTCCCGAAGAGCGGACAAAGCCGTTCATTGCGCCGCCGGCGATCTGGGCGTGGCTGGCCTTCCAGTTCTGGGTGATGTTCTTGGCCTGCGCGGTGTTGGGCAGCGGGAAGGAGTGCACCTGCGCCGGCATCTGGTTGCTGCCCGGGTTCCAGTTCGTCGCCTTGCCCGAGCTGTCAAAGCTCAACCCGTCCACCCCAGGGCGGGTAGCGGAAAGGGCGCCGAGCAAATTGTCAAAGGAATGGTTCTCCATCATCACGACGATGATGTGGTCAAACGGCATGTCCGCGTTCGGGGTGCCGGGAGCCACCCCGCGCTGGGGCAGGCTGCCCGCGCTGCGCGCGGGAGGTGAAATCACGCCCGTTCCCATCATGTCCTCCTCGAGGTTGCGCCGGTCATTGCTTCTCCAGGGTGGTCACGGTCACGTGCGGCCAGCGCAGGCCGTTGAAATCCAGCTGCACGAGCTGCGTGTACTGAAGCTGGTGCTTCTCCTGCCCGCCGGGGCCGGAAAGCGTCTCGATCCAGAAGATGGCGTCGACCTCCATGGCCCTGGCATTGCCGCCCGGTGGGGAGGCATCGGCCAGAAAGGCGGTGTTCGCAGTGCCACCGCCCTGGATCGGCGTGTGCTGGGTCGAGATCTGCAGGAAGGTGCGGCTCTTCATCGTTTTTCCCTGCAGTGAGGCCTGTAGTGCGGACTGGATGACGCTGTTCGGGTTGCGGACCATCTGCTGGGTCACGCCGGGAGAGGCAACGCGGAAAGCGGTCGGGATGGCCAGGTTGAGCTCGGGAAATCCTTGCTCCCCGGAGGCAAATTGCGAGTTGGGGGGCGGCGGGGTGCCGATGGGGAAGGGGATGATGTTGTTGTCGGGGATGTGCGGCGGTCCGCCCTGCAGCGACTGGAACGTGCCCTGGGCGAGGATCACGGTGCCATGGGGGATTGACGCCATCCGGACGACCGTAGAGGGCTCACTGGGGTTGCTCGTCGGGGGGACGTGGGCCCAGATCCCCGGCTCAATGTGCAACCCCGCGCCGCCGCTGGTCTCCTGGATCTGCTGCATATAGGTCAGACCGAACATGTTGATGTCGGGCATCAAGAATCCGCGGTTGGGGATCGCCCCGTTGATCTTTGTGAAGACCAGCGTCTCGGAGGTCAGGTTGAGCTCCAGGAAACGATCCTGGCCGCCGTGGTGCGGTCGCCAGATGGTGTTGAAGCCGTGCCCCTTCCAGGTGCCGGGAAGCTGAGCCAGCGGTCCGAGGAGATCGGCGGGTGCGGCGGCGGCAACCGCGGCGTGCGGCTGCTGAGCCTCAGGGTCGGCAAACACAAAGTTGGGATCGGTCTCGGCAACTGGTGACATGTCACTCCTAGGGTTACTGACACTGAACGGAAAAGTCGGATGTGAGTCCGCCGTATGGGCTCATCACTCGCAGTTGGCGGGTCATGGGTGAGCCGCCCGGGGCGAGGTTGGCCGGAGCGATCGCTATCAGGTCGCCGCCCGTCGCTTTGACGCCCGTGGCCAGCATCCCATCGATCGAGACCTGCGCCTCGACGTCGGTCGGAGATGCGGGATCCGCGGTTAGCCCGCTGCCGACAATCGTGAACGGCTGTCCGTCGCGCAACGGTGCCGGGAAGACGCCGGTGATCGCGGGCTGGGTCCGCGTCACGGCCTTCTTGGAGACATAGAGTCCGGCCGACACGCTGGTCAGACCGAGCAGCGTGTCGGGAATCGTCGGAAGCCCGCTGCCGTCAGGCTTCAGAAACTGGGCCACGAAGTAGGCGCCGGTGATCAGATTGAAGATGACGTACTGAAAGTCACCGATGTCGGTGCTCCCGTCATCGGCGCTGAAGATCTCAGCGATCCGGGCAAAGGGAGCGCGGCCGCCGCCCGCCTTGGCCGGCTTGACCCCCGTACCGCCCTGCACGCGGGCCTGAGTGATGCCTTTGGCGGCGACCCCGGCGGCTGCCGGTACGCCCAGCAGCAGCAGGTAGCTGCCCGACAACCCGCCGTGTAGGAAGTGGATCCACCCGATCTGGAGAAGCGCGACGTCATCACCGTGGCAGCGCTGAGCCACCCCGGCCGCAGGACCGCCGAGGCAGGCGTGGGCGGGAACAAACTCGCCCGCGATGAGCAGGGCGACCAGAGCCCACGCGACCAGAACCGTCCACATCAGGATGAAAGTCTTGGATGTGGAGGTGCGGCGGTCGTCGCCCAGAATGACGCTGGCGATGAAGCTCGCGTGCGCGGCCCAGGTGATGAACTGAACCACCGCCAGCACAGCGAGGACTGTCCCGACGGCGATCAGGGCCAACCCGCTGAGACTCACTTCAGCCCGCCTCGGCGTGCATGACTCGAGACAGTCAAAGGTCGCTCCCGGCGAGCGACGTCATTTGCCTTAGCGCCCCCTAGGTACCTCGCCACTGACATGTGTCACACGAAGCGACACCTCACTCAACCGACAGCCGGTCGAGGTAACCCATACTCCTCGCCGGTGCAACGAAAGTCAAGGCACTATTGTCACCCAAAGGTTCATCATAGTTACCCAAACCGTCACAAGCCTGTTGTCCGGGTCGCCGATCCAGCGGCCTGCCCGGCTACCGCATAGGATCTGCAGCCCGTGGCCGCCCCACCCGATCTTCCCGGTGTAGAGCATCGATACGTCGACGCCGGCGGCCTGCGCACTCACGTCGCGCTGGCCGGCCCTGAGGATGCCCCGCCCCTGGTTCTGGTCCACGGCTGGCCGCAGAACTGGTGGGCCTGGCGCAGCGTGATCCCGGGCCTGGCTGGCGAGCATCGGATCATCGCGCCCGACCTCCGCGGTCACGGGTGGACCGATGCACCGGACGCCGGCTACGAAAAGGAGCA
>JALYZQ010000142.1 GCA_030948805.1 Actinomycetota bacterium
GCCCCCGCGCGGCGTGGGCATCCCCTCGGCGTTAAGGATGGCAGCGATCCCCTGGAGGCTGAGCCCGCGCTCGCGTAGGAGCGCCAACCGCTGCGCGAGCTCTGGGTCTGTCGATGAGAGCCCCGGACGACCGCGGGGTCGGCGGGCGGGATGAGGCTCGCGGTCCCAGCGCTCGACCTCGCGCAGCAACGCTACCGCCCGTCGGCCGCCGGCCTTCCCTGAGTCGAAGCCAACGTCCGGCGCGATTAGGTCCGCGCCGGCCTCCTCGAGCCATTCGAGCAGCCTGACCAGCTGACCGAGCGAACTCGCGACGTCCCGGAGCTGGGCCACGACGAGAACTCCCCCCCGGCCGGCGGCGATCAGTTCCAGCGCATCGGGCAGTCCGCTTCGCGCCGGACCCTTGCCGTCGCCGACAACCTCGATCACCTCGACACCGTCGATCGGGGACCGTCCGGGGGCCCGGAGCGCCAGCGCCTCGCCCCCGGCCGGCAGATAAAAGATCGCTGCGCGCACAATGTCTTACATCATACGCAAATCATTTGCGGACATAGCCCCAGCCAGGGGGCGATGCGCCGATCCGGAGAACGACAGACTGCCCCCGCTCAACTCCGCGCTGCACCGGCTTGCCGTTTACGGGAGCCGCCGAGCCGGCGACCCCGCCAACCTCCCAAGCCAGATCAACTTGCAAGAGCCGTCGCGAAGCGATCGCACCCAGAGCGTGTCAACGGCGAACGGCCTCTGGAGTTACGTCAGCGGTTCTAATCAACCGCCACCATCTTTCTCCCTAGAGGATTGTCGTCGCCGTGAGCGGGGAAGCACGACAGGAGAGCCAGTCGCAGAGGCGGCGGCCGACGATGTGAGAGGGAGGAGTTGATGGCAGGCAAGAACCAGAAGAACCGAAAAGGCGACGCCAAGGCGGCTACCCGGGAACCCGCGGGCGCCGATGACCAGCACAGGGCTCCCAAGCTCAAGAAGAAAGAGTATGAGGCGCGGATGGCCGAGCTTCAGATCGAGCTGGTCAAGATGCAGTATTGGGTCAAGCAGCAGGGACTCAAGGTGGTGATGATCTTCGAGGGCCGCGACGCCGCCGGGAAGGGCGGGACGATCAAGCGGCTGACTGAGCCCTTGAACCCCCGTGGCGCGGGCGTGGTCGCACTGCCGGCACCGTCAGACCGCGAGCGGACCCAGTGGTATTTCCAGCGCTACGTGACACATCTGCCCGCGGCGGGGGAAATCGTCATCTTCGACCGCTCCTGGTACAACCGTGGTGGTGTTGAGCGGGTCATGGGTTTTTGCACCGAAGAGGAGTACCGAGACTGGCTGCGCTCGACTCCGGAGTTTGAGCGCATGCTCGTGCGCTCGGGGATCGTGCTTCTCAAGTACTGGTTCTCGGTCTCTGATGCCGAGCAGGAGGCCCGCTTCCAGGCTCGGGCCGCTGATCCGCTCAAGCGCTGGAAGCTGAGCCCGATGGACTTCAAGTCACGGGAGAAGTGGGTCGACTTCTCAAAGGCCAAGGATGAGATGTTCTCCTACACCGACATCCGCGAAGCCCCGTGGTACACGATCGAAGCCGACGACAAGAAGAGCGCCCGCTTGAATTGCATCTCGCACGTTCTTGACCGGATCCCGTACCAGGATGCGCTGCCCGGCCCGATCGAGCTGCCCGAGCGTCCGCCGAACACCGAGAACTACCAGCGGCCGCCCAAAGACCAGCACATCGTTGTCGAAGACCGCTTCTGGGAACGCGCCGAATTCGCGTCCGAGAAGGTACCCGACGAGCCGGCCGGGCAGCCTGGATGAGTATTCCCTAGGTCCGGGTCTCTCGCTAGACTGAATCTGACCGACAGCTCGAAGCGGCCCGTCGATGGCACCCGGTTCGGACAGTGTCAACGGCACCCCGGTTCGGACAGTGATTGACACGCCAGGTTTCAGCGGCGGGTTTGGGAACGCTCGGGTGACTTCCTGACGTCTGGCGCTGATCGTCGGGTGAGGTCTTCCGGGACCACTGCTTCGAACCCGAGGCGGCGCGCACATTCGCGGGTCCTCCCACTCTCCAGGATGAACAGCGCCCCGCGAGACGCCGGCGGCGGGGCCCGGCACTGCTTGAGCACGTTATCTCGGGGAGCTCGAAGGGACTCGCCCACGCGGGGTCCGCAGGCGGCTCAGCCGGCTGGGCGGCGCAGATCGATCGTAGGGCGCCCATCGAGCCTTCCTCTCGTGGATCGCTGGAACCGAAGGCCACGCCCCGAAGTGGGTCCGCCGTGCCGAGAAAATTGAAGCCGGCGCCGGATCGTTTCACAGGGCTGTGACACGATGCCGTGCATGACCTCTATGGTCACGGTGCCGACTTTGTTTGCCCGACCTCCACGAGGACCTCGCCCGACTCGATCTTGGGAGTGGCGACCTCCTTCACCACCTCCATGTCGCCGGGACCGTTAAACACGGCTGCGAGGGTCCGGCTCCCATCGGAGTGTTGTGCCTTTCCTACGCCAGTACAAGGACACTGAGCGCCGGGTCAGACGACGTGGTGGTCCAAGACATCGTTACCGGCTTATCGTAGCGATCACAGATGTCCAGACCACGCCGAACGGCACCTTCGAGCAGCACCGCATTAGACAGCGGCCGTAGTGTGCCGCTTGAGTAATATCCAAACGGCGCCGACACTGCAGCTTGGCCCGCGGAACCGGGTCCCGATTCCCGAAGCCACCCAATGGACCCTCAGCGCTCAATGGCTCAGATGCTCATCGCTTGCTGGGCGAATCTTCCTCCAGCGCCCCCTCGGGCTCCGGCGGCTTGCCGGACCGGATGATGTGCTCGTAGAGCAGAGCGCCGAGCATGCCCCCAAGCAGCGGTCCGGCGACGTAGGCCGGCCAGTCGGGGAAGTAGCCGCTGACCAACATGGGGATCAGGCTGCGGGTCGGGTTCAGCGAGGTGGAGGTGATGTTTGCCGTGCACAGAATCAAGCCGCCCACGGTAAGCCCGACGCCGAGGCCGACCGCTGGGGTCTCGGCGCGATCGTCGGTCGCCGTGGCCATCACCACCAATAGCAGCAGGGCCGTGATCAGCGCCTCACACAGGAACACGGTCAGCTCGCTCACTCCCTTGCCCGGCAAGGTTGCTCCCATAGCGATCGTGTGGGCACGGGCCTTATCGCCGAAGATTGCCCGTACCGACAGCGACGCGAGGATCATGCCCACGAACTGCGCCCCTAGGTACGCCGGAACGGCTCTCCAGGGGAACTTGCGGGTGATAGCCAGTCCCATCGTGACCGAGGGGTTGGCATGCGCCCCTGAGACATGGCCGAAGGCGTAGACGATCACCACGACCGCGAACGCCCAAGCGAGCGCGATCGGAAGCAGCTCGACCTTCGGACCTTGCTGAAGCTTGTACATCACCACGGCGCCGGTGCCGATGAACAGCAGCAGGAACGCCGCGGTGGCCTCGCCGATCAGGGTGGGAAGAGTCACACGCCCGCCTTCTGCCAGCGAGCGCGGCGGCCGGTAGGCCCCTCCGCGGTAGCCGGTCATACTGCCATGTAACCCCGACCCGGAGATCGTGTCCGATGAGCCCTGTGCTGCCTGGGTCGCCATACTTCCTCCTTGAGCGATGCTATGAACGTGTCTGACCCCCGTCGGCCGTGGAATAAGCGAGCCCGCGAACTGCCGCATGACAAGTCACCCTTGAGGCGAGTTGGCGACGCGATCAGGCCGGCCACGAGTTATGAGCGAGCCGAGCTACGAGCGAGTTCTGCGCTCAGCGCCAGCAATCGCATTCGGACTCCGGGCACATACGCCATCGCGCCATCAGACTGCAGCCGCAACGGCTCGCCGGCGTAATCGCTGACCATCGCACCCGCTTCCTGAACGAGTATCTGCCCCGGGGCAACGTCGTAAGCATTGTTGTGCGCGAAGATCAGCCCCTGTATCTGCCCGGCGGCGAGCCAGCTCCAGAGGACCGCTGCTGAACCGACGCAACGAATACGCAGGGCCTCGCGGTGCACAGCAGTCGTGAGATCGAGAAAGGCCGCGTGGCGAGGACCAGGCCTATGAAAGGCGTCGCCCATCGCGATGATCCCGTCGGCGAGACAGGACACGTGACTGACCTCCACATGCTCGCCGTGCACCCGCGCTCCGGCGCCGGCGCGGGCGTCGAGGCGCACATCGAGGAACGGTAGATCGATCACGCTGAGGATCGGCTTGCCCTCTTCCATCAGCGCGAGCATGACGCCACACAGCGGGGAGCCGGTCGCGTAGTTGATCGTGCCATCCAGAGGGTCCGCTACCCAGATCCGCCCGTGCTCGAGCGAGCCGCCACCGCCCTCCTCACCGAAGAACCCGACGCCGGGCGTCGTCGCGTTC
>JALYZQ010000150.1 GCA_030948805.1 Actinomycetota bacterium
ATCCTCGACGGCGCCACGCTGACCCCCAAGGGCGTGGCCCTGATCGCGCGCTACGGGGCACCGGCGCAGCTGGCGCCCGATGCTCGTCGCCGTAATGACGACGCCCGGGGGGCCATCCGGGACCTGCTGGCGCGGGGCGACGACCTCTATGGCGTGAGCACCGGCGTCGGCGCGCTGCGCGGCTACCGGGTACCGGCCGCGCGGCGCGAGCAGTACTCCCTGGACCTGCTGCGAAGCCATGCCTGTGGCGCCGGCGAGCCCTTGCCGGCACGCATCGTGCGGGCGGCGATGGCCACACGAGCCAACCAGATCGGTGCCGGCGGCGCCGGCGTAGCCGCCGAGCTGCTCGACGCCCTGGTCGGCGCTCTGAACGCCGGGCTCTCTCCGTTCACACGTGAGCTCGGCTCCCTGGGCACTGGCGACCTGACCAGCCTGGCCGACATTGCCCTGGCCCTGCTCGGCGAGGGTCAGGTGTGGCGACGCGACGAGCTGATCGACGCGGCCCAGGGACTGGCCGACGCTTCGCTGGACCCGGCACGTCTGGGGCCGCGCGACGGCCTGGCCTTCATGAGCTCAAACGCCGTCAGCGTCGGGCGATCGGCTCTGCTAGTGGTCGACGCGCGGCGTCTGCTCGACGCTTGGCTATCGGTGGCCGCCCTGTCGTTCGAGGCCGCGGCGGCGGACCCGGTGGCCCTGGACCCGCGGATTCACTCCCCGCGCCACCGGCCCGGACAGGCCGCCGTGGCGGCGCGCATGCGCGAGCTCCTGGGCGGTCTGAACAGCCGCTCCCGCGACCCGGGTCCGCTGGGCATCCAGGATCCGTACCCCTTCCGAGCCCAGCCCCAGGTCGACGGCGCCGTTCACGACGCCCTGCTCGCGCTCGAGGAGACAGTCGGCCATGAGCTCAACTTCGCTGGCGAGAACGCCCTGATCGTGTCCGCGGAGAGCATCGCGCTGCCCAACGGCAACCCCCACGCGGCGCCGCTGGCCAACGCGATCGACGGCTTGCGGACGGCGCTGGCCCAGTCAGCAGCGCTTATCGGGGCCCGAGTGAGCACGCTGCTGGACTCCAGCCTGACCGGTCTGCCTCCGTTCCTGGCCCGGCATCCGGGGCCCGAGTCCGGAGCCCTGGTGCTCGAGTACACGGCTCACAGCGCGGTGGCTGAGGTCCGCTCGCTGGTCACTCCCGTGGCCGCCCAGACGGTGTCGGTGTCCCGGGGCGTCGAGTCGCACTCCAGCCTGGCTCCAATAGCCGCCCGCCGGGCTCGAGAGACCCTCAACGCGCTTGCCGTTGTCGTGGCCACCGAGCTGGTGGTCGCCGTCCGTGCCCTGCGACTGGCCGGCCAGCGCCCCGTCGGCGCCGGAGTTCAGGCCCTGTGGCACGCCGCTGACGCGCGCCTGGACACCAGCCTGCACGATCGTCCGCTGAGTCCTGACCTTCAGGCGGCGCGGGAGCTGATCGACGGCTGGGAGGTCGAGCTCGGCTGACCGGCCGCCCCCCGGCTTACTAGCATCGGTTGACACGTGAGCGTTGCGGCCGCAGACCAAGGACCGGTCGTGCCCGGGCGGCGCCGGCGGCTGCTCATCCTGCTGATCTGCTCGATGAGCTTGCTGATCGTGGGCTTGGACAACACGATCGTCAACGTCGCCCTGCCGTCGATTCACCGTTCGCTGCACGCATCATTCTCCGGGCTGCAATGGACGATCGACGCCTACACCCTGGTCCTGGCCAGCCTGTTGATGCTCGCGGGGTCGACCGCAGACCGGGTCGGCCGGCGGCGGATCTTCCAGCTCGGCCTGTCGCTGTTCTCGGTCGGCTCGCTGCTCTGTGCCTTGGCCCCCAACCTCGGGTTGCTGATCGCCGCCCGAGTGCTGCAGGCCATCGGCGGGTCGATGCTCAACCCCGTGGCCATGTCGATTATCCGCAACGTGTTCGAGGATCCGCGCGAGCGCGCCCGGGCCATCGGCGTCTGGGGCGGTGTGATCGGCATAAGCATGGCGCTGGGTCCCGTCGTCGGGGGAGCCCTGACCGATTCCGTGGGCTGGCCGGCCGTGTTTCTGGTCAACGTGCCCATCGGCCTGACGGCCATCGTCCTGACGGCCGCGTTCGTACCCGAGTCGCGGGCCGACCGTCCGCGCCGCTTTGATCCCGTTGGCCAAGTCCTGGTCATCGTGGGTCTGGCCACGCTGACCTACGCCATCATCCAGGGGCCATCTCACGGGTGGCTGTCGGCGGGCAGTCTGATCGAATTCGCGGTGGCCCTGATCGCCCTCGCCGCCCTGGTCCGCTATGAGCTGCGCCGATTCGAGCCTCTGATCCAGGTGCGCTTCTTTGCCAGCGCACCGTTTTCCGGGGCCAGTGCGATCGCCGTCGCGACCTTCGCCGCGCTGGGGGGTTTTTTGTTTCTCAACACCCTTTATCTCCAGGACGTTCGGGGACTCTCGCCGTTTCAGGCTGGGCTCTACACCCTTCCCCTGGCCGGTGTGACGCTGGTCGTCGCGCCTTTGTCGGGGCGTCTGGTCGGCAACCGGGGCAGCCGGGGACCGCTCATCGGGGGCAGCCTGGCCCTGACCGCCAGCGGGGCCATCCTCACGCAGCTGACCGACCACACACCCTTGGCCGTGCTCGTAGTGGCCTACGCGGTGTTCGGTCTCGGCTTTGGCCTGATCAACCCTCCGATCACCAACACCGCGGTGTCGGGCATGCCGCCTGCGCAGGCCGGGGTAGCGGCAGCGGTCGCGTCAACCAGTCGACAGGTCGGCCAGACGCTGGGCGTGGCGGTCCTGGGAGCGCTGGCGGGTGCATCGGCGGCCGGCGGAGGACTCGGGGGGTCGTTGGCCAGCGCCAGCCACGTCAGCTGGTGGATCATCGTCGGACTGGGCGTGCTCACTCTGGGCCTGGCCATCGTGACCACTACGGCTTGGGCGCAGCAGACGGCCATGCGGACCGCCCAGCGCTTGACTGAGGACCACGCTGGGCCAGTTGGCGAACCTTCGCATGAGGCGTCGCGCTCGGAGCTGGTCGCGGGTTGACGGCCGTGAAGCTGGCCCCTTCCGCACCCAACGTGCAACTGCGGCTCGACCGCGACGGCGAGCAGATCGTGGTCCTCGCCTTCCCCTACGAGCGAGCCCTCGTGGATCTGGTCCGCGCGATCCCCCACCGCCGCTTTGACTGGGACGCCCGGGAGTGGTCAGCCCCCGCTGAGGACCGTGCGGGGCTGAAGATCTCAGACATCCTCAACCGGTATCCCGAGCTGGTCGCCGACCCGGACGTGCTGCAGTGGCTGGCCGGGATCAAGACACGCTGGATCGGCTCGGTGGGCACTTGCCGCTATGACGACCGCGGCTGGTGGGTCCTCAAGACCCTGGCCGGGCCGGTGCCCGAGGCCCTAAGCGCGGACGCCCAGGAGCACGACGGCAAGCTCCTGGTCGGATTCTCCACCGCCGCCGCCCAGGCGCTGCGCGAGCAGCGTTCGGCCTACGTGGACGCGCCGGCCGAACGCTGCCTTGAAGTGATCGAGCGTGACGGCGACCCCCCGGGCACTCGGCTGACCTGGGCGCGGGGCGTCGAGGGAGAGCAGTTGCGCCTCGAGGTGCTCTGGGATCATGACGCCGGAGTGGCCTTCGCGCAGCTCCCCGGTGCCCAGGGCACCCGGGCTGTGCCGCTGGATCCGTGGCTGGCGGTCGACCTCGACGCCTTCGTCGCCCGCCACGGCGTCCAGGTCAGCGGACACGCGGTCGACGTCCTGGATCGGCTCCTGGAGGAGCACCGTCAGGCCGCCTCCGCAGTGCGACGCTCCCGGGCCACCGAGGCAGAGCCCCTGGACCTCCCGCTGGGCGGCGAGCTGGCCCCGTTTCAGTGGGCCGCGGTGCGCTATGCCCTTCAGGCGAGGCGAACGTTCCTGGCCGACGAGCAGGGGCTGGGCAAGACCGTCGAGGCGCTGGCGACGTTGGAGGCCGACGCCGCGTTCCCGGCCGTCGTGGTCTGCCCGGCCTCGATGAAGCTCACCTGGGAACGTGAAGCCCGACGCTGGCTACCTCATCGCTCGGTGGCCATCATCAGTGGCCGAGGCACGGTGCCCCCATCGCGGGAGCTGACGATCGTCAACTACGAGATCGTCGGCGCGCACCGCGAAGCGCTCGCCCGCCGTCGACCACGGGCCGTCGTGATCGACGAGTCGCACTACTGCAAGAACCCGCGGGCCAAGCGCACGCAGGCGGTTCGGGCCCTCGCCGCAGCCATCCCGCCTGACGGCCTGCGCCTGGCCCTCACCGGCACGCCCGTGCTCAACCACGCCGATGAGCTGATACCGCAGCTGAGGGTGCTCGGGCGCCTGCAGGAGTTCGGATCGGGCGCCCGCTTCTCGCACCAATTCCGTGGCCCGGTGAGCGAGGAGCGGCTGCACTGGCACCTGCGGCGGCACTGCTTCGTCCGACGGCTGAAGTCCGAGGTCCTCCCTCAGCTCCCAGCCAAGCGGCGCGTCGTCGTGCCGATAGCGCTGGCCGGTGAGGCCGAGTACCGGTTGGCCGAGCGCGACGTGATCGCCTGGTTGCGCTCCCAGCCGATCGACCTCGATCAGCTCAACGCCCGCATCGCCGCCACCCTCAGAGCCGAGCGCCTGGCCCAGCTGGGGGCGCTGCAACGTCTGGCCGGACGGGGCAAGCTGCCCGGCGCGCTGGCCTGGATCGAGGACTTCTTGGCTTCCGGCGAGCCGCTAATCGTCTTCGCTCGTCATGTCGAGGTACAACGCGCCGTATGCCGGCGCTTCCCCGATGCGCTGCACCTGCTCGGCGAGGATTCGCTGGCCGCCCGTGAGGCGGCGATCGAGCGCTTCCAGGCCCCCGAAGGTCCCGCGCTGATGATCGCCGCCACGCGTGTCGCGGGGCAGGGCATCACCCTCACCCGGGCCTCCAACGTGGCCTTCCTAGAGCTGGAATGGACGCCCGCGCTGCACGATCAAGCCGAGGACCGCTGCCACCGGATCGGCCAGCATGACGCGGTCACGGCGTGGTATCTGCTGGCGGCGAACACGATCGACGAGACAATGGCCCGGCTGATCCAGAGCAAGCGCGAGCACGTCGGCGCGGTGACCGACGGTCGGCGAGCCCAGACAGATGGGATGGTGCAAGCCGTGGTGCGCGAACTGCGCGAGGGTCGCCCGTTTACCCACCTGCGCGCGGTGAGCTGACGCTATGCTCTCGGCATGGCGACCGCACCGGTCCGCAGTCCCAACGTGCACCCCGATTGCCGCGACGTACCGGGCCGCAGCGACGAAGGATTCAAGGAGCTCTGCCACCTCGTCTCCGCGGGTGACCCGGACACGGCGCTGTGCGGCCAAGACGTGACCGACTATCCGTGGAACCCTCCGTGGCCGCGGTGTGAGGCCTGCGTGGCGGTGGCCAGGGGTCAGCTCAACTAGAGATGGATCACGACCTGGGCTGCGGATACACTCCGCGCCGGCCGGCACTAGGGTTCGCCCAATTAACAGACAGGGGAAGGTAATGCGCACTCGCGAGGTTGCCGGCGTCCGTCGCCGACTCGTCCATGCCGCGGTCGCAGCCGCGGCGCTGATCACGCCAGCCGCAGTCGCCGCCCAAGCGTCGGCCGCAACCTTGGCCGTAAACCGGCCCTGCTATGTCGATCCCGTCACTGCCGTTGGACTGAAAGCGGTGCCGATGATCGTCACCGGTGGCGGCTACATCCCGGGCAATCCGGTGAGGATCTCCAGTGACGACGGGTCCGTGAGCGTCCAGACGACAGCCAACTCGGCCGGCAACATCGCGGTGACCACGGGCTCGCCACGCCCGGTCTTCAAGCGCCCGGGCTCCAAGCGTGTTGTGCTCACCGCCCAGGCCTTCACCGCGGCCGGCGCGCAGATCACCGGCCAAACGATCGCCAAAACCACTGAGCTGTCAGTGGCCACGGTGCCGGCCACGGCCAAGCCGAGCCACGCGGTGACCTGGTACTTCTCGGGCTTTCGACGTGGCCGTTACATCTACGGCCATTACCTGCACCGGCATCATCAGGTGGCGCGGTTGCGCTTCGGCCGCGCCAAGGGCGTATGCGGCCTGCTCCGCGTTCGTGCTCGCTTCTTCCCGCGCGGCCACAAGGAGATCTACCGTCGCTACGGGCTGCAGCTCGACAACGTGCGGCGCTACAGCAAGCGCTCACGGCCGCGCATCGATACCTCCCTGCTCAACTCGCTCTGAGAGCCACAACCCAGGTCCGGCCGCTCGGACGCCGCGGGGAGGCTCACCGGACGGGCGACGTTTGGGCCACGAACCCGGTGGTCGCGCGCAGCTCGGTGCCGTCCTGTGGGAAGCGGGCCACCTCGATCAGCCCCCGTGGCGCCTGGGCGGCGTACGACGTAGCCACGTCATAGACGTCGCCTCCGGGGGGCGGACTTGCGCCGGGCGCTAGCGGCTGAACGACCTCGAGCCACTTCAAGCCCAGGCTTTGCTGGTAGTAGGCCAGGGCATACCCGCGCGTGAAGGTGGTGACGAGCTTGACGGGGAAGCTGGGCGTCCGGCTCGTGCCCTCCAGCGCCATCACGCGATGGACGGCGTCGCTGGCCGACGCGTCGAAGGACCAGGTGAGCGCGCGCGTCGAGTTGGCACAGCGGATCACGTTTACGACGCCGAGGACGCTCAGTGCGCCGCACCCGGCAACGACTGCTGTCCGCCCGGCCGACCGGGTCATTCGCCCCAAGCTCCAATCGATCGCCGAGGCGATCAGGATGCCGAAGCTGAGGACATAGAACAGTGCCGCCCGGTCCAGCGGATACAAGCTGCCGAGGATCAGATGCTCCAGAACCACAGCCACAACCACGATCACGGCCACCAGCGACAGCATCTGCCAGTCTGACCACCGGCGCTGGCGAACGACCTCGCGGACTGCACCGACGACAGCCAACGCTGCGACGCCGGTGACGAGCCAGGCGATCGGGTGAGCCCAGGGCCGCAGCGGCACGGCGAAGCTGTACACGTATCCCCACGTCTGGACCAGCGTGCCGATCGTGTCCTGCACAAACCCCGTATGGCCACCGTAGTAGAGCTGAGCGGTGTTCTGGAGCTGGCTGAGCTTGCTCACCCCCGGCGTTATGACCAGTCCGATAACGATCACAATCACCCCGGTCGCCACCAGGTCCCGGCGGCGAGCCGGGAGCCGGCCGCTGGCCACCTTGATCGCAGCATCGGCCAGGACGGTCACGATCAGAGCCAGGACGACGTTTAGCGCGCTGAAGTTGCTGTAGAAGGCCAGGGCGCCCAGCGCCGCTACCACCCCCAACCGCGCGTACAGGCGCCGCATCGAGTCCGCCCTCGGCCCGGACAACAGCGCTGCCAGAGCCGCCGCTGAGAAGGCCAGGCTCAGCCCGTAGCCGCGGGCCAGCCCGAAGAACTCGAGTAGGAACGGATCGCCGAGCAGGGCGACGAAGCAAATCACCCGCGCGGCGTCGTGACGCAACCGCCTGACCAGGATCAGGCAGGAGCCGGCGTAAACGGGAAAGGCCAGCACGTTGGCCAGCCGCAGCGCCCAGGGTGACGAGCCGAACAGGTCCTCGCCGACCCCCATGAGCAGCGTGTTCAGCCACTGGTCATTGGCCGTCGCCGAGACGGAGGTCGCGCCGTGCAGCAGGTCGTAGCTGATCGCCTCGTCGGTCGTGAAGGCGACGCTGCCGGCCCGAACGGCGATGTAGATCCAGAGGATCGCGCTGGCCAAGCCCATCGCGATGAGCAGTCCCTGTGAGGAGTCCCGGGCGGCGATCGTCGGCGACGATCGATGTCTGCTCATGGTGCCCATCAAGTCCGCTGGCACGGTACTGAACAGCGCGCCCAGGGGTGCAGGAGAATCTCGTTGCCCCCTGGCGTCTCTGGGTCTACCGGCTCAGGGCCACCGCGGCCTCCGGAGTGGCGACACGGAAGCTGAAGCTCTCCCCCAGATACAGGTGCACAGCGTCCGCATCGTGTCCGGCGTAGCCGAGCGAAAGATCCTGTCCGGACTCGTACAGGAAGTCGTCTCCACGGAGGCTGAGGACCACTGCGCCGCTCAAGCCGGGGGTCCACACGATGGGACCGTCGACAACCTTGGCCAAGTGATCGCGAAGCGGGTAGCCGCCGTGTTCGGTCGCCTCCAGCACCTGGGTGTATTCCTCGGGGCCGAGGGCGAGGCCGTAGGGACCGCTGACTCCGGACTGCAGCAGGAGCTCGACCGCGCCGGCCACCGACCCCGGGACATCATCGGCACTCGTGCCGAACGGCAGCCTTTCGTGAGGCGAGACGTCGGTGATTCCAGCCATCCCGGCCTGTTCCCATCCGTGAAACACGGCGGCGTTCTCGGCGACGGCGATTCTGCGGGCAGCATCGTCCAGATCCGCGAGATCCACGTCCACCGCCCCTCGAGTGTGGTCCTGAAGCTCAGCCCGCGAGACGTCAAAGCCCGCTCGCAGCTCCACCAGCGGCAGGACCTGGCGCTGGACGGCCTCTATCCCCCGTTCCGGCGCCTTGGCGACGGGCCTTGTCCGGCCTAGATCGGTCGCCGAGTGTCGCCATCCGTGTGGCCCTGAGAAGTCCACCAGTCTGCGGGCCGACAGCGCGGCGGTGGCACGCTCTCGGGCCTCATCGTCGAGAAGGTCCCACGCGTCATCGGTGATCGGAGCCAGCCGGCGTAGAAGATGGTTCATCTATCCGTTCCCTTCAGGTCGCCGATCTTCAGTGAGCGGTCAGTGTCACGAGCCGTCTCATCCTCGCCGCTGCCCGCCGCCTGCGCCTCGGACTCTTCCCCGTGCTCGACGATGTCGCCGGACTGAAACAGCACCCCTTGGGCGATTTCCCGCCACTTCGGGGTCCGCCGCAGAAGGAACTCTAGATCCATGCTGAAGTGCTTGAACTCTTCGCCCTGGGCGTCGCGCATGATGGCCAGAGCGTCTGGATCGGATTCGACCGCCAGTCGCTGCGCATACCAGCCGATGGCTTCGGCTTCTTCGGTCAGCGATGCGCACATCCGGGCGAATGTACGCGCCGATGCCGGCAGCTCGTCGGGTGGCTCGTGATACTGATCAAAACCCATGGATTCTCCCTTTTGACGCTCGCTGTCCGATCCGAGCCAATTATCGTCGTAGGTTTGCCGCAGACCAATGCGACCGGCCCTCGAGGTCCCGCACCTCCCGGACCCAGCGAGGCTTGAGCAATGCAGCTTGACGGTATCCACCACATCACCTGCATCACCGCCAACGCTCCGGGCAACGTCGATTTCTATGTCCGGGTGCTGGGGTTGCGTCTGATCAAGAAGACGGTGAATTTCGACGCCCCCGACGTCTACCACCTCTACTACGGCGATGAACGGGGCTCACCCGGCTCGATCCTCACGTTCTTCGAGTTCCCCGGCGCGGCACCAGGTCGGCCCGGGGCGGGAATGATCCATCGGCTGCGCTGGCGCGTGGGCTCTGAACAGGCGCTGGAGTTCTGGGCGCAGCGCCTCGCCCGCGAGGGCGTTGTGCTCGACCCCGTTGGCGATCAGCGGACGCTGACCTTCCGAGATCCCGAGGGCCTGGGCCTGGAGATTGCCGTCGTGGAGGTCGGCGACGAGCCGTTGCGCGCCGCAGCCGATGGGATCCCACCCGAGCATGCGCTGCTCGGCTTCGATGGCGTGCGGGCCTACAGCCGCTCGTTTGACCAGGAGGATCCGCTGCTCACCGACGCGATGGGGTTCACAGCCACCGCGCCGGATGCCTACGTATTGGCGGGGGGCCGGCGCCGGGCGAGTTACCAGCAGGATGAGGCGCCGTCGGCAGCCGGAATCCAGGGTGCGGGGACTGTGCACCACATCGCGTGGTGTGACCGCGACCAGGAGCATGCCGCCTGGCGCGAGCACCTGGTGGCCGCCGGGGCGCGACCGACACCGATCATCGACCGCCAGTACTTCGAGAGCATCTACTTCCGCGAGCCGGGTGGCGTGCTGTTTGAGATCGCGACCCGGAGCCCCGGATTCGCGATTGACGAGCCCCTCGAGCACCTGGGCGAGGAGCTTCGCCTGCCCCCTCAGTACGAGGGCTTGCGCGAACGCCTGGAGCTTTCGCTGACACCGCTGCCCAACCCGCGCGCGAAGAGAACTCCATCGTGAGCCGGCGGCGTTGGTCGGCTGACTTATGAGTTGCGGCCAGCGCGCGGTGAGCGGCCGAATGACTCGGGCGCTGCCTGAGTGAGCGAGCCCGGAGGGCGAGCGGGTATCGCTCCCAGAACCCGGTCATACCGGTGGACTTCGCCCGCGATGCCCGCCGTCAGCTGGAGGCCGCCGGAGCCGAGGTTCTCGACCGCGAGACCCCAATGGCCCACGGCGTCGACCCGGCGTTCCTCCAACGGCTGGCGGACTGCCAGGCCGGCCTCAGGCGAACTGCCGAGTGGGGCGGGTCAGGACGGACCTAGTGCTTGGGCGTGGCGCCCCCCGGCTCGTCTTCGCCCTCCAGCGCGGATGTCTGCAGGTCCTTCGGATCGTCAGAGGCGAGCTTGTCACTGTCGCCCTTGATGTCCTCTTTGCGGCTGTCCTTGTACGCGTGCAGCGATGACGCGGGAAGCGTCTCCTCGTCGCCGCCGGTATTGCCCTTTGGGTCTGGCATGAGCCCTCCGTCCTGCCGCGCGGCTAGGAAGTTGAGATGCGCGGCTGAATGCAGCGTTCCCCAGCGTCGCCGAGGTCAATCAGGGCATGTGAGGGGCATTACCCCACGGCAGCGGGCGCTCAGTGCTTGGCCTTGACCGATACCCAGCTCATGACCAGGAACACCACGATGATGACGAGGGCGGGAAGTAACGACGCCGCAGCGTGGCCCGTGGCCGCCAGGTCAGCGATCACCGCCACCACTACTAGCGCGATGATGGCGATGAGAACCGCCGAGGCGATCCATCGACGAAGCCGGTATCCACGCAAGGTCCGAGCTCGAGTCTTCATACCTGGACGATACACCCGAACGCGGAGGTCGGGGTGAAGTGCCGCCTTCTTAGCTCGGGATGCTCGGACCCAACCTCGGGTGGTTCCCCAGTTCTCGGCACCCGAAGTTGGGGTCGACTGCCGAAGACGTCGGTTGGCTGTCCCAGACTGGATCTGTCCGGTCATGGAGCGGATTGCCCGGCCGGTACGCCACCCCGCGGCCCGAGCAGATCGACGACATCTGCATCATTCTTGACCTCCGCCCCAGGCCGCGCGTCGCGCGGGTGGGCCGACATAGCCCGACCAGCCCCGGTTCCAGTCCGGAGGCGAACTGTCCAGCTTGACTGCCACACGGGCCTGGTTGCGGCCAAAGAGGCAGAGCCAGGGGAAGGGGCTAGACCTGCCCGGCGACCGAGCCGAAGAGGTTGGAGATGCTTCCGCCCAGGACCGACGCCGCGAGGACGACGATCAGAGCGATCACCGCGATCAGGATGCCGTACTCGGCCATCGTCTGACCAGCATCACCCCGCAGTAGTTCTTGTAGGTAGCGCAAGAGCGGCACGAGGTTCGTTTTCATAGGCGGCGAATCGGCGCGCCGCACACGCCGCCCTGAAATACGGAGCGTCGGCGGACGAATATTCGATGGCGCCTGGTCCTGTTGTGGCGCCCGCAAGCTTCGCAGCCGGGGCGTTGCCACCGCCGAATGCGCCGCCGGCTGCAAATCGCGTTTGCCCAGCGAGTGCCCTATGTGGACTCGTCATCAAGCACAGCAACCTCGCTGGATCAAAGCTCGCACAGCGTGTCGGGTTCGGCCTGGTGGACGGCGGCCACGGTCTGAATCGGTGGCGGTTCTTTCGATAGTCACTGCTGCGTCGTGTACCCACCTATGTCCCCAACAACGACAAAGCCCTCCAATTTGGAGGGCTTTTGAGTACCGCTACCGGGATTCGAACCCGATAGCCGATCGTTGCGACCAGTGGGTATCTAGTGTTTACAGGCGTTCCAGCGGCTCTCGGAGGGGTTCGTTTGCAAAAATTGGTCCGCGATTGGTCCGCGGAGCGAAGGCGTCGTCGATCAGTGACTCGCGCTCGCCGGGCATGTAGTCGGCGTAGATCTGGGTCGTGCAGATATCCTCGTGGCCCATCCATTCCTGGAGGGTGCGGAGGCTGACCTTGCCTGAGGCCGCCATCGTCGTACCGAACGTATGCCGGAGATCGTGCACCCTGATTTTGCGCACGTCGGCGCGGACCAGCGCTGCCCGGTAGTGCAGGCCGATGCGCGCGTGGTCGAGCGGACGGCCGCTGTGTGGGTGGGCGAGCACCAGGTCATTGTCCTGGTTCCACACCGTGCGCTGGTGGTGCTCGTCGAGCTCGGTCACGAGTCGCGCGGCGAGCGGGATGCCGCGCTCTGACCCGAGCGACTTCGGGTTGTCGTACTGCCCGCGTACGTACTCGCGCCGGACCCGGATCTTCATCGCCCGGTAGTCGATGTCCGACCAGCGCAGCGCCCGCAGCTCGCCGAGGCGCATGCGGGTCATCGCCGCCATGAGGATCAGCGTGCGCAGGACGGGCCACCAGTCCCGAACGGCCTGCGGCCCGCGGAACTCGCTGGTGCGATCCTTCTTCCGGCTCGGCGGGAACGCGGCCACGAGCTCCTGATTCGACTCGGGCAGCGGTGTGGAAACGACGCGGTCGAGCTCGTCGTGGTTCAGGAACCGCAACGTCTTCGACTTCCGGACCTTCGGGAGCTCGGCCATCGCCGCCGGATTGCGCTCGATGTGGCACCCTCGCACGGCGAGACCCATTACAGAGTGGAAGGTCCCGATGTAGTTGTGGATCGTCTTCGGCGCCAGCCCGGCATTGGTCAGCCGGGCGACCAGCCGTTCGGTGTCCTCCTTGACGACCTGGGATACGAGCATCTCGCCCTCGAGCTGCTCGCCGATCTGGATGCTCACAACACGACGCGATGGAGCTGGCTCGGTCGGGCTGCCGGGTGGTGAAAGCAGGTCCTGTGTCGGCCGGTCGATGCCGACTGTTCAACCGCTCCCGCCAGCGGATTCTCGGGTGATGAGGCTCGCAAGAGACGGTGGGCCCCGAATTCCAAGATTGTGGGCGAGCCAAGCCCGGCGTCGGCGGCGTAGGTCGTTGAGTGCTCGAAGGCTCAGCCGTCGGCGGCGCGGCGGGCAGCGGCCGTCGCCGGGACGGTGAGCGGTGGCGCGACGGCTGGCTTGAGATGCGCGACCGCCAGCGGGAACGGCCCTCGCGGCGGCTCGCCGGTTGGGATCTCCACGCAGAAGCGCGCGCCACGGGGTGATGGTCCGATCCAGATCCGGCCGCCGTGGCGCTCGATAATCGTCTGGCAGATCGCGAGGCCAAGGCCGGCATGGCCAGCCCGAGTCCCGCGGGCCTGACCTGAGACGAACGGCTTGAAGATCTCCTCTTGCTGCTCGGGTGGGATCCCTGGGCCGGAGTCTCGGACCTCGAGGCTGAGCATCTGTCCGCGCCCGGTCGCGGTGACGAGCACAGTTCCGCACCGCGGCGAGTGCCGAATGGCGTTGGCGATCAGGTTGAGCAGGACACGCAGCAAGCGATCCGCATCAGCCCTGACGAACCCTACCGAAGGACTCACCTCCGCTATCAGCTCCACTCCGGATTGGCCGGCCACCAGATCCATCACGTCGAGGGCGTCGTTGATCAGGTCGTTGACGTTCACGATCTGCGTTGACGGTGGGAGGTGGCCGGAGTTGAGCCGGCTGACCATGATCAGATCGTCAGCCAGCGCGGTCATGGACGACAACTGCTTGCGGATCTGTTCGAAATAGCGCCGGGCGGTCGCGTCGTCGACGAGACCGTCGGCCACAGCGTCGATCATCAGCCCGATTGAGCAGATCGGGTTGCGCAGGTCGTGTGACGCGCCGGCGATCAGCTCCCAAGGCGTAGATGTTGCCGGGCCGTCGCCCGACTCGAGGAGCGGGGGGACGGCTTGAGTCACCCTGGCCCTGCCGGCGAGACTCGGTCCGGTCATGTCCGCCTTCGTCACCGAACCGCTGCGATAGTGAGATCGGGCGTCAGATGAGAGCGGCGCAAAGTTCAACGCGACCGCCTCGGCGGCGCGTTGAGCAGGCGGTGCACGCCCGCGACCCCTGTGCCGTACACCAGGTGATAGGAGAGATCGAGCGCAAGCTCCTTCGGCGGGGTTTTCCAGGGTGGGTCATACAGGCCCATTGGCACCAGTTGGACGTAGGACATCACCCAAACCACTGAGCCGAACGCGACACCTGCCGCCAACCCTGGGGATCTCCGCCGGCGCGCGGCGACAAGCTCGTACCCGGCGCCCCATCCGGTTCCGTAGCCCCAATGCATTACGTTCGTCAAAAGCGGTATGAGCGCGGGCGACACCGGCTTGTGAAACACGCCCTCGCCGATGCGCTTGGCTACCTTTGCCGGGGCCGACGCTTCCTCCCACGGATCCTCAGACGGTTTTCGCGGCTCAGAACCGACGTCACCTGAAGCCCTCAGTTTCGCCGCGAGTTCCTGCCAGGCCGTCATCAAGGCGGTGCCGAGAACGCCGGGCGCGATCCCGCGCGCGGCGGCCTCCAACCATCTCAATCGAGTCACGGGAGAACTCCGTTCATGCTCGTTCTGTAGATGTGCAGCAACGCTGGTAGACCGATCTCATACCAGTACTTACGACCTCGACCCCTCGAGCGGATCACGCGGCAGGCGATCAAATCGACCAGCCCAAGTTCTGATCAGTCGAACTTGGACAGGTTCCGGCGAACACCCACACGTGCTTGCTTCTGCCGCAGGGCCCTCGCGGCTGGCCGGCGTGGCGGTTTAGAACCGAATCGCACGGTCGGGGGTCAGACAGGGGT
>JALYZQ010000152.1 GCA_030948805.1 Actinomycetota bacterium
CAACGCCGCTCGCCGCAAGGTGCGCCACATCCAGACCGAGGACTTCAACCACGCCCTGGAGCGGGTCGTGGCCGGTATGCAATCTCGGCGCACGATGACCGACCATGAGCGTCGGGTGATCGCCTACCACGAGGGCGGCCACGCCCTGTGCGGTGAGCTCTTGCCGACCATCGACCCCGTGCATCGGATCTCGATCGTGCCCCGGGGCCAGGCCCTGGGCTACACGCTCAGCCTGCCCGAGGAGGATCACTACCTCAAGACTCGGGAGGAGCTGATCGACGTGATGACGATGGCCCTGGGCGGCCGCGCTGCTGAGGAGCTGGTCTTCGGATCGGTGACCACGGGCGCCCGCGAGGATCTGCGCCAGGTGGCCAACATCGCCGGCTCCATGGTTCACGAGTACGCGATGGGCACCGGCGTGACCTCCCTGCGCCTGGCCGACGGCACCGTCTCAGAGGCGACGCAGCGCGCCAGCGATCGGGAGGTGCGAGAGCTGGCCGACGAGGCCATGCGGGCGGCGATAAGGATCCTCGATGAGCACCGTCCCCAGCTGGACGAGGTCGCCGCCACCCTGCTGGCGCGTGAGGTGATCGAGCGTGAGGACATCCTGCGCATCATGCACGGGGCCCGGAGCGCAACCCCGGCCCGCGGGTCCAGCGCGCGAATCGGGCTGGCGGCGGCAACGGCGATGAACCCGGCGCCGCCCCCGCACACCCCCCGCCCCTGACCGCAGCCCCGGCGGCGGCTCCGAGCGCCCGGCGGTGGCCGGTATCCTCCCCGCCCGATGCTGTCCGCCATCGACCACGTGGGTGTCGCCGTGCCGAGCATCGACGCGGCGCTGGCCCTGTACCGCGACGCCCTGGGAATGCCCCTGGTGCACCGTGAGACAGTCGACGAGCAGGGGGTTCAGGCGGCGCTGCTCGACGTCGGCGACGGGCATGTCGAGCTGCTCGAGCCGCTGGGTCCGGACACTCCGGTGGGCAAGTATCTCGACCGGCGGGGGGCGGGGCTTCACCATGTCGCCTACCGGGTTGCCTCGGTCCAGGACACCCTGACCGCCGCACGGGCGGCCGGCCTGCGCCTCATCGACGAGCAGCCGCGCGTGGGCATTCGCGGCTCCCGCGTTGCCTTCCTGCACCCCGCTTCCACGGGCGGTGTGCTCACCGAGATCGTCCAGGTTCACGACCCGGAAGGACACTGACATGCCCGACAAGCCCCAGAAGATCAACATCGGATTCCTCGGCGGCCCGGTCCTCAGCGCCCGCGTGGCGCCGGACGAGCTCAGCCGCCTGCGCCAGGCGCTGGGCGGCGGAGGCTGGCACGAGCTGACCGCCGAGGACGGCACGATCGCCCTCGCGCTTGAGAAGGTGGTCTACGTGCTGGTCGACACCGAGGGTCACCAGGTCGGGTTCGGGACTTGAGCGTCCGCCTTCGCCGCTGACCTCAACCTCTGGTTCAGAGTTTGATGTCCGTCGCCGGAACTACAGGGATAGCCGTAGGTCTGTGAGTCGCCAACGACTCATTGCAAAATTTTCATGTGTTTTTAGGAAAAGGTTTGGGCGTTTTGCGGAGCTTTTGGGTAGTTTGTCACTGTGGTACGGACCGGAGCAGTGGACGCCAAGCGCATATCGCGCCGCAGTCGGCGTGCCTTGCGACTGCTCTTGCTGTTAGTCGTGGCGATTGGTCTGTTTCCCGCGTCGGCGCTGGGCGCTGGCGGCAAGCTGGCCGCGACGCTTCCTCGTGTCACCCCACCTCCTGCCCCGACCCGAACGATCGCTAAGGCAACAGCCTCGACGACGGCGGTGACCAAGGCACCGGTGGCCGCGCCGACGGTTCGCTCTGCGACTCCCGTCGCGTCCGTCGTCAAGCGGGTCGCGCCGGTGCTGGCTCGGGTCACTAAGCCGGTCGCGCCGGTTCTCGCTCGGGCCACCAAGCCGGTCGCGCCGATCCTGGCTCGAGTCACCAAGCCGGTCGCGCCGATCCTGGCTCGGGTCACCAAGCCGGTCGCACCGGTCCTGGCTCGGGTCACCAAGCCGGCCGCACCCGTCCTGGCTCGAGTCACCAACCCGACCGCGCCACTCCTGGCTCGAACCGTCAAGCCGGTCGCCCCGATCCTGGCCGGGGTGCTCAACCCGGCCGCCCCGACCGTCAAGTCGAGCGTGCCCGTGCGAGCTGCCGCGCGGGCCACGAATGTGAGTCGGATCATCGTGCCGACCAGTCACGCCGTGGACCAGGCGCAGGCTCCACTCGCTGACCCGTTGCGTGGGATCTCGCCCGCTCCGGCTGTCCACGTGCCCGTCGCGTCGGCGCAGACCACGCCGGGCTCGGTGCCCGGGGTATCGGGGGCGCCGAGTGCTGGGACGACTGCGGGCGCCGGCTCCTCGGGCATGTTCTTTTTCGCTTGCGCACTGCTGGCAGCTTTGGCGTTGGGAGTGCCGCGACTCGCCGGGCGGCTGAGGCTCGTTGCCGAGCTGGGCCGGTCGACGCCGTTTGTCTTGCTGCTGGCTGACCCTGGCTAGTCCGAAGGACTACATCAGGTCCTGGCGCCGGGCTCAATGCCCTGGCGCTCCGTTCTAGCACGCAAGGAAAACCTCAATGTCACGCTCTAAATGGGCGGCGGCGGGCGCGACCATATGCGCGTTCGCGCTAACGCCGGGCGCAGCGCTGGCCGCGGGCGGGAGCAGCTCGCCTCGCCGTCCGCAGGACGCGCACACCACCCAAGCCTCCCCCCCGCAGCGGCCCGCTGACGCCGTCATTGGCCCGCGGCGTTCGGCTGCGCGTGCGCAAGCACAAGCCGCAGCGCTGTTGGCGTTTGGCAGCGGCTACCAGCCGGGCTCTCAACGCGTGCGTGTGCGTGCTCTGCAGAGTCGCTTGGCCGGCTTGGGGCTCGCCCCCGGGCCGATTGATGGACGTTACGGCCCGCTGACAACCCTGGGGGTAATCCGCTTTCAAGCCGCCCAGCTCCTCCCCGTGGATGGGATCAGCGGTCCTGACACGCTGACGCAGCTGCGCGTGGTCGGCTCCGGCGGCCCACTCACGCGGGTTCCCGCCGACCGACGTGCCGTTCGCCGCTGGCTGCGCGAGCTGCAGCTTCGCCTGGCCCGATCCAACTACTACCACGGCCCGATCGACGCGCTCTATGGCCCGCTCACGGCGCGCGCGCTGACGCACTACCGGCGTACGCATCCGAAGCCGCCGGCCCCGACCGCGACACGGTCCCCGCGCGCTCAGCCCCGTTTCAACCTGCCCGCACCGCCGCCGCCCATTGGCGCCCACCCGGTGGTGCCGAGGACCGCCCCGATCCCACCTGCGGCCCCCCCAGTCCCGAAGCCGACTGTGGCTCCCCCGGCCGCCACGGGCGACGACCCGTTCCTCTGGCTCGGTCTCGCCGGCCTGGTGGCAGCTGGAGTCCTGTTGCTGGGTTCGGTCATGAGCCGTCACCCGCGGAGGATTCATCGCCGCCGCCGCACCGTCGGCGCGCGCGGTCTGGCCGTCGCCCGCGTGGCCGGCTTTCGCTACAGCCGCTATCGAGACGCTTACGTTCTCAGGCTCGTCGGCAGTCGCTTTGGACCTGTACTCAGGACCAAGCCCGCCGGACCGCAGAAACCGCCATCCCTCCACAGAACACGACACAGGTCGAGGACCGAGACCGCCTACGGCAAACGCCGGAGGCCCCGCGATCAAGTCCGCTCATGAACCCCGATGGTGGATCGCCGTCTCACCTCACGGCTAGGGGAGCAGGCCCAGGTGCCCCTCGAGGTGGGCCCCGGCGGGACCGGCGGCGACCTCGTGCGCCCGGCACACTGACCGGCAGCGCACCGCGATCAGGCGAGCGCCACCCTCGGTGCCGATGAGCAGGTCCCCCGGCCGCACGCCGGCCCGACCGAGGGCAGCGGAGCCGATACGCAGCAACGCGTCGTCGCCCGGGTGGGGATTGCCGGGGCTGCGGCGGTCGGCTCCGAGCACCTGGTAGCGGGGAGCGCGACGGGGCACGAAGACCTCGCTCTCCACGCCGACGTCCTGGCCGAAGGACAGGCCCGAGCGCACGAGCAGAGTGACGCGACCACGGCGGCCGATGGCGTAGATCTTTCCGCTCTTCTCGTCGGGCGCGACCAGCTGTCCGCCGAAACGACCGAACCGTGCCGGCGCCACGGCTATCCCTCCCTCCACGCGCGGGGCGTCACGGGTCACTGTCCGCACCCGACCCCGGCAGCCGATCGCCACCACCATGGTGCGCAGGCCGGCGTTGATGGTGACGAGCAGCCGGTGGCCGAAGCGACCGGTCTCGTCAAAGGCGATTCCGTTGATCAGCCCGGGGGCCGTCAGGCGAGCAAACTGGCGAACCGGGCCATGGCGGATGACCTTTACCACCCCCCGGCTCCCGTACAGGCGCAAGGCGTAGACGGCATGCCGCCCAAAGCTGCAACCCCGATGACCCGGAGCGGGGGCAGCGATATAGGGCTCGGTGTTCCCGGGCCGGTCATAGGCCGCCGAGAAGAGTGAGGTCTGACCCGAGCGGTCCAGGGTGAACAGGCGGCCGCCAGCGGCCAGGACCAGAGTTCCGTTCCCAGTCGGCCCGGCGAGGTCCAGCGGCCGGAGCTCGTGCCGGTAGACCGGCCAGCGCAGCAGGCCGGCGGGTCGGGCGGCGCGCGCGGGAGCTGTGTGGCCCGCGCTGCCACAGGCCGCACAGGCCAGCCCGATCACCGCTGCAGCCGCCGCGCGCATGGTCACACGATACGGTTGCGCAGGATCCCGATCCCCTCGATCTCGAGCTCGATCTCGTCTCCGGGCTGGAGCCAGCGCCCGTCCCCGTGCTCGAGGATGCAACCGCGTCCCACGGTGCCCGACCCGATCACCTCACCCGCGGTGAGGCCGGGCGTGTTACGCGCGGCGGCGGTGATCAGCTGCCCCCAGCTGTGGTGCATGCCCCCGGTGCGCGACTCGGTCCGCACCTCCCCGTTGACCCGAGCCACGGCGCGCATGTCCAGGTCGGCGGGCAGCTCGTCGGGGGAGACCAGCTCCGGGCCCAGGGCGGTGGCGAAGTCCTTGCCCTTGGCCGGACCCAGCCCGACCGTCATCTCCAGGCCCTGGAGGTCGCGGGCCGAGAAGTCGTTCATGATCGTGAAGCCCTCCGGGCTCCCGTCCTCGCCCATCACGCAGGCCAGCTCGAGCTCGTAGTCGAGCATCTCGGTGTCGGCGGGCTTGGGGATCTCCTCGCCGTCGCGGTAGACGGCCCCGGGGTTTGAGAAGTAGAACACTGGAACCTGGTACCAGGCCGGGGGCACGTCACCGCCGCGCTTGGCTCGCGCGTTGACGATGTGCTCCTCGAAGGCCATGAAGTCCCGGATCGAAGGGGGGCGGCCGTCGGGAAATGAGCGTCTCATCGGGCGAACAGGGTGGAGAGCACGACTTCGGTCACCGTCCGCGTCACTCCCGCGGTGGCCCGGATGCGCTCCAGAGCCAGCTCCAGGCCCTTGGTGTCACGGGCCATGACGTGCAGCAGCGCGCTGGCCTCGCCGGCCACAGTGTGCGCGGCCACCACCCCGGGCTCTCGCTCGACGGCGGCCTTGATGGCCCCGGCCGCCATGTTGCCCTCGCAGTACAGGTCCACGAAGGCTTCGGCGTGCCATCCAAAGGCCTGCGGATCGACGATCGCCGTGTAGCCGAGCAGCACGCCGTCGCGTTGCAGCCGGTCAACCCGACGCTTGACCGCCGGCGCGCTGAGATGGACATGCCGTCCGATGTCGAGAAACGACCGCCGCGCGTCCTCGCGTAGCAGCGCAACGATTCGCCGGTCAACATCGTCCATTCAGCCCTTCTTTCCGGTCGGGACGCAATGTTTCGCTCTTGAGATGACGGCTGTGGCCGCGGATCATTGCATGTCGTGACCACTACAGCGCTTCCGATCCCCCATGCGACGGCTCCGGACGTCATGCCGGTGCACGGCATCGACCACCTTGAGCTCTACGTCGGCAACGCCGCCCAGGCCGCCTACTACTACACGCGGGCCTTCGGCTTCGTGCAGACCGCCTACCGCGGGCTGGAGACCGGCACCCGAGACCGGGTCTCACATGTGCTTGCTCAGGGCCGCATCCGGCTGGTGCTGACCGGCACCTTGACCGGGGACGATGAGATCGCCGACCACCACCGTCGCCACGGCGACGGCGTGATCTCGATCGCCCTCAGCGTGCCCGACGCCGCCGCGGCCTACGAGCACGCGGTCGGCCACGGCGCCCGGGGCCTGCAGACCCCGTTTGAACTGAGCGACAAGCACGGCACCGTGCGCCTGGCCTCGGTGGCCACCTACGGAG
>JALYZQ010000165.1 GCA_030948805.1 Actinomycetota bacterium
CGAAGGAGACCGTGTCCCCGATATGGATGGTGGTCCGCCGGTTGAAGAACGCGTTGATGTTGGGGTTGTACTGCTTGGAGAAACTCTTGGGGACCAGCTTGGCCGCGATCTTGTTGATCCCCGGGAACGGTCCCGCGAAGACCACCTTGGTTCGCGCGCCGGCGGCGGCCGGCCATGACAAGGCTACGACCCCTACCAGCACACCGAGCAGCGTAAGTCCAGTCCTGCGTACCATTAGTCCCCCTTCGATTACGAAAGCCGCGGGCATGGTATCCGGGTTCTCCGAGCAGATGTAAAAACATTCGCGCCCTTATCCTGGCTGCAGATGAGCGCGGCCAGCGTCACCGACGTCGTAGCCCGTGCGCTGGCCGAAGATCTCGGGTCCGGCGATGCGACGTCGGCCGCGACCGTGCCTTTCGAAGCTCGGGCTCGGGCGCTGATCACCCAGAAGGCGCCCGGGGTCGTGTTCGGGCTCGACGTGGCGCAGGAGGCGTTCTCCCTGCTGGACTCAAGTGTCGAGGTAATCCGCCTGGGCCCGGAGGGTCAGTGGCGCGAATCGGGCGAGGTGCTCGGAGTCCAAGGCCGCGCCGCCGCCATCCTGTCGGCCGAGCGTACGGCGCTGAACTTCCTGCAACGGCTGTCCGGCGTGGCGACGATGGCCGCCCGCTGCGTGGCCGCCGTCCAGGGCAGCGGAGCGCGGATTCTGGACACCCGCAAGACCACACCGGGGCTGAGGGCCTTGGAGAAGGCTGCGGTGGCCGCCGCCGGAGCCACCAACCATCGCGCCGGCCTCTACGACGCGATCCTGATCAAGGAGAACCATGCGACCATGGCCGGGGGAGTCGGTGAAGCCGTCCGGCGGGCGCGGGCCGCGTCGCCGGAGCTGCCCCTGGAGGTGGAGTGCTCGACCCTGAGCGAGGTCGACGAGGCTCTGCAGGCCAGTGCGCCCATGATCCTGCTGGACAACATGAGTGTCGAGCAGCTGCGCGAAGCGGTGGCTCACGTTGGCGGTCGCGCCCAGCTCGAAGCCAGCGGTGGCTTTACGCTGTCGGCGCTCGAGGCCGTGGCCGCGACCGGCGTAGACTTCATCTCAGTGGGCGCGATCACCCACAGCGCGCCGGCTCTGGATCTCTCTCTGCTCCTTACTCCGCTGCCATGAATCTGCCCCTGGCGGGCGCCCCCGAGGCGCCCCTGATGCTCGAGAACATCCCGGCCCTCCAGGACGACGTCCGCCGCCTGGCCACGGAGGCCGGAGCGGTCATCCTGGCTCACAATTACCAGCTGCCCGAGATCCAGGACGTCGCTCACTACGTGGGGGATTCGCTGGGTCTCTCCCAGCAGGCTGCGGCGGCGCAGGCCGAGACGATCGTGTTCTGCGGAGTGCACTTCATGGCTGAGACGGCGTCGATCCTGTGTCCCGACAAGCGGGTCCTGATCCCCGATCCGGAGGCGGGGTGCTCACTGGCGGACTCCATCACCGCCGAGCAGCTGCGCTCCTGGCAGTCCCAGCATCCGGGCGCGATCACGGTGATGTACGTCAACACCACGGCCGAGGTAAAGGCGCTGACCGACTACTGCTGCACCTCGGCCAACGCCGTTGACGTCGTACGCCACATCTACGCCGAGCACGGCGCCGAGACCGAAATCCTGTTCGGACCGGACATGTTCCTGGGCGCCTACGTCGAGAAGACGCTCGGGCGGCCCATGCACGTCTGGGACGGCGAGTGTCACGTCCACGCCGGTATCAAGCCCACCGACATCGCCGCCGTGCGTGAGGGCCACCCCGGGGCCGACTTCCTGATCCACCCCGAGTGCGGCTGCTCAACCAGCATCATGGAGTACGTAGCCGCAGGGGACGTGAGCGCCGAGGGCGTCCGGATGCTGTCCACCGGTGGCATGCTCAGTTACGCGCGTGATCGCGCTCAGGGGGGCGGCGCGACGACGGCCATCGTGGCCACTGAGACGGGAATGCTGCACCCGCTTCGGCAGGCGGCGCCCGAGGTCGACTTCGTGGCCGCGAATGAGGCTGCGCACTGTCGCTTCATGAAGATGATCACGCTGCCCAAGCTCCGCGACGCGCTGCATGCCGGCGTGCACGAGGTGCGCGTGCCCGCGCCGATCGCCGACCGGGCGCGAGTCCCGATCGAGCGTATGGTCGCCATCGGCTGACTACGGCAAGTCGTCCAGAGAGCTCAGGGCGACGCCGCGCTCGGCCACGGCGCGCACCGCCGCCAGTGTTGTTCGTTTGCGTTCGTATTCGACCGGCGTGTAGCAGTGCACGTCGACGCCGCCACCCATCTCCATCGCGTCCCACAGCGCTCCTGCCTGGTAGACACGCTCCAGCCACGGCATTCCGTCGAAGGCACTTGAGACGAGCACCAGCACGTATTCGGGGCCCCGCTCGCGCTGGGGGAGGGCTCCGCGCTCATCCTCGACCCGCGCACCGCCTAAAAGCGCGGCTTCAATTGGCCATCGGTCACCGATCCGGCTGAGGTAGCGTTGTAGCTCGCCGGTGTTGAGAGCGCTACTGGCCTGCACAGCTCGATTGTGGACGCTGGCCAGGACAGTCGTCAATAACGGGCGATGGCGCCGATCATGCGACCCTCGAGCACGCTAGCGGTTGAGTTCAGCGGCCCGTCGAGCATGATCGCGAAAGCCAGCGCATGGTGGCCTTGGGCTCTGCAGTAGCCGGCCAGGTTGGTGACGAAGTCCAGCGTGCCGGTCTTGGCAATGCACCGTCCCTTGGCCGCCGTCTTGACCCCGATCCCCTGCACGGTTCCCTGGACACCGACGGTGGGCAGCGATGCGGCCAGCTGGCCGCCCAGCGGGGTGTGCCAAACGGCTCGCAGCAGCCCCACGATCTGCGCCGGCGAGGAGCGATCGTGGCGTGAGAGCCCGGACCCGTCCAGGATCGTAGGATGCAGCCCGTAGGTCGAGGCGATCGTGCTCGCGATCACGCTGGCCCCGCCGGAGATCGTGCCCCCTGTGCCGAACAAGACGCCGAGCTGCTTGGTCAACAACTCAGCGAAGAGATCATCGGAGGGGACGTCCATGAGCCGGGTCAGAACCGACACTGGGGGAGAGTCGACGAGCGCCAGCAGGCGAGCCCGGCGGGGTGTGCGTCGCTCGTGTGTCGCCGCCCGGGCCGCGATGCCCGACCCCCGCATCGTCAGGGCGAGCTCGCGGTCAGCGAACAGGGCGGGGGAGAGATGCTTGAGAGTCGTGCCATGGTCATAGGTGAGGGCGCTGAGCTGCCCGCCGAAGTCGGGAACATCGGGGGCGTAAGCGGTCATCAGGCCGCCGCGGCGTCGATCGAACAGGGACTCATCGGCGTACACCGAGCCGGTGACGCGATGGATGCCGCGGCGGCGCAGCTGCACCACGAGCTGATTGGCAGTGGTGCCGTAGCCGTGGTCGAAGACCTGGTTGAATCCGCTGTCGCCGAAGGTTGGATCTCCGCCGCCGCGCAGATACAGGTTCCCGCGCCAGACCCCGCGGACCCGGTGCCCAGTGCCGAGCACGGAGGTGTGCAGCGAAACGTTTGGCCCCAGCTTGTCCAGCAGAGCCACGGTCGTGAAGAGCTTCTCCACCGATGCCGGTGGACGACCGGTGGCGGCGCGCCGGACAAACAGCGCCTGGTGCGTGCTGAGGTCATAGACCAGCGCGCCGGTGACCGGCCCACCGGCACCCAGGGCGCGCGCCAGCATGACCCGCAGATGTGAGACAGCCCGAGTGCTCGGCGCCAGCGGTCGGGTGACCGACGGCACGGGCCCCGGGCCGCGGCCGCGGTGACCTGGGGCGGCCACGGGTGCCGGTGTTGTCCGGGACGCCGAACGGACGTCGTTGCTGCTCGTGGCGCTGAATGACCCAAAGCCAGCCAGCGTGATCGCCACCGCGATCACTACGCCCAGCAGAGCCACCGCGAGCCAGCGTCTCAGGCGGTTTCCAGCTCCTCTACGGTGTGCGGCCCCACGCAGGCGACGGCCAGCTCATCGGCCACGCCCGCGGCCACGGCACGTACCTCTTCGTAGGTGACCGCATCGAGAAGCTCGATCGTCCGGTCGGGATCCAGGTCATCGTCTCGGTAGACGATCGTCTGCTGGGCGGCATAGCGCGCCACCGCTCCGCCGTTCTCAAAGGCGATCGCCCGGGCCCCGGCGGCATAAGCGCGGGCCCGCTCAACCTCACTCGGGCTCGGCCCATCACGGCGCAGCTCGGAGACGATGTCGCGCATTCGCCGGTAGGCCTCCAGGCACTTGGCCGACTCCAGCCCAGCTGACAGCTGGAGCACGGGCACGTCGGCGTAGGCATGCGGAAAGGCGCTGACCGAATACGCCAGGCTACGCTGCTCGCGGATCTCGTCGAACAGCCGGGAGCCCATCGAGCCCCCCAGCAGGGTTGAGTAGATGGCCAGCGCCGCCCGCTCTCGCGGCTGACCGACATCTATCGACGGCCGATAGGAGAGGCGCAGGTGAGACTGGTTGGAGTCTCGCTGACGGACCAGGACGACTGGATCCAGGCCCGGCGCGTGGTCATAGGGCTCGGGCTCGGGACGGGGCTCGAAGCGGCCAAACAGCTCCTCGAGCTCGTCGTCGTCCTGCAGCCACTCGAGGTTGCCGACCACGAATGCCCCACCCCGGGTCGGCGACCAGCGCCGGGAGCGGAAGGCCACGATGGCGTCGCGGGTGAAGGTGTCACGGATGTGCTGTGCCGGCCCGAGTACCGGGCGGCCCAGGGGATGGTCTCCGAACACCGCCTCGTCGATCAGATGCTCGGCCATGACCGCAGGCTGGTCCTCGGCCCGCGCGATCTCCTGCACGACCACCCCGCGCTCGCGGTCCAGCTCGTCGGGGTCCAACCGAGGGCGGGCTACGAAGTCGGTCAGCAGGTCGGCCGCTTCCAGGCCCCGCTGTGCCCGGGCCGTGATGTGGAAGGCGACAAGGTCATGGCTGGTATAGGCATTGAGCACCGCGCCGATCCGCTCCGCCGCTTCGTTGACGTCGCGGTAGTGCGGATACTTCTCACCGCCCTTGAACACGAGATGCTCGAGGAAGTGGGCCATCCCGTTCTCCGCGGTGCGCTCGGTACGTGCGCCGGCATCAAAGGCCACCAGCACGGTGACCGCGCGCGTGCCCTCGACGGCGATTCGATGCAACCGCATGCCGTTGGCCAGCGTCGATGCGGTGATCGAAGGCATGGTCGGACACCGTACCGAGCACGATGGGGTCCGTAGGGCCCCAGGGCCTCGCTTAAGCTCATCTTTACTGATTAGCCCTGCAAATCGCGTTGCACGCGATCCCGGCCGCCGACATCGGTGGTGAGCGCTCGCTACCCTCAGCGGACTCATGGCTATCTCGTCTCGACCCTCACAGGGCACTCGCCGTCGCCCCGCCGCACCGCCGTCCACGTCCCGGCCGGCCACCGAGCCTGCGCCGGCCGGCCCGCGGGTGATCGAGTTTCGCGGCGTCTCCAAGCTCTACGCCGGGGATGTCGGACTCGATCAGGCCACGTTTTCGGTCGGTCGTGAGGAGTTCGTCTTCCTCGTCGGCTCGACCGGCTCGGGCAAGTCGACCCTGATGCGACTGCTGATCAAGGAGCTCGATCCCACTGCCGGAGCGATTCGCGTGGCGGGGCATGACCTCAATGAGATCCCCCGTAAGCGCGTTCCCTTCTACCGGCGCAACATCGGCGTGGTCTTCCAGGACTTCAAGCTCCTGCCCAACCGCACCGTGTACGACAACGTCGCCTACGCGCTGCAGGTGACCGGCGGGACCCGCAGGGACATCCGCGCCAAGGTACCCGACATCCTCCGCCTCACGGGGCTGTCGACCAAGCTCCACAATTACCCCGACCAGCTCTCGGGGGGTGAGCAGCAGCGGGTGTCGATAGCCCGGGCGTTCGTCAATCACCCGCCGCTGCTGCTGGCCGACGAGCCGACCGGCAATCTCGATCCCGAGACCAGTATCGACATCATGCGCCTGCTGTACCGGATCAACCGCACGGGTACCACCGTGCTGGTGGCCACCCATGACCAGGCGATGGTGGACAAGATGCGCCGTCGCGTGCTCGAGCTCTCCTCCGGGCGCATCATCCGCGACGAGGTGGCCGGCCTGTACGCCGCCGATGAGAGCACACGCGAGTTCGCTCATCGCCTGCGCGGCCCCTCGGCCCGGCCACCCGGGTTGTAGGTCAGTCGGCGATGCGGATCGGGTTCTTCCTTCGTGAAGCGCTGCGCGCCATGCGGCGCAGCGCCGCGCCCAGCTTTGCTGCCCTGGCCACGGTCCTGGTCACGCTGCTGGTGCTGGGCGTGTTCATCCCCATCGTGCAGGCCACCAACGGAGCCGCGGACACGGTGCGCAGCCGCGTCCTCGTCGACGTTTACATGAAGGCGGGCGCCACCGCCGCCGACGAAGCGCGGGTGCACCGCGAGCTGCTCGCCGTCCCGCACGTGCGCTCGCTGGAGTTCGTGTCCAAGCAGCAGGCCTTCAACCAGCAGGTCAAGGTCGATCCGCAGGCCTATCAGCTGCTGGGCTCCAATCCGCTGCCCGACACCTTTCACGTGATCCCCGACAATCCGGCCAACGTGCTGTCCGTGCGTAGTGCCCTCACTCCGTCGGGACCCAACGGACCCGCGCCACTGGACTCGGCGATCCAGAGCGTGTCCAACAAGAAGAACGACACGCGCAAGATCCTCGAGGTCACCAATCTGGTCACGATCACCGCCGCCGCGCTCACCGTATTGCTGACCATTGCCTCGATCCTGCTTATTGCCAACACGATCCGGCTCTCCCTGTACGCCCGGCGCCGGGAGGTCGAGGTGATGAAGCTGGTGGGAGCCACGGACTGGTTCATCCGCTGGCCCTTCGTCATCGAGGGGGTGATCGTGGGGGCTGTCGGAGCCTTGCTGGCCATCGCCGTGCTGGCGATCACCAAGGTTGCCCTGCTCGATCCACTGGCCAACAACTGGACCCTGATCGCCGCGCCGCGCACGATTGGCTTCGCCGCCCTGGTTGCGGTCCTGATGGGCGCCGGAGTGCTGGTCTCCGCATTGGGCTCCGGGCTCTCGCTGCGTCGCTTCCTGCGCGTCTGAGCACGGCGCGGTTCGCCGGAGCCGTTCCCCGGACGGCGGGGATCGGGCGGCTACCCTCAGGACACGATGTTCACCCAACGCTCACGGGGGTCGCGGCTCAAGGTCGTGGCTGTGGCGGCGGCGGCGCTGATCGCGGGCCTATGGCTGGGAGGTCATCCGAGCTGGCTTCCCGGCCCCCTCCGCAGCGCGTTCGTCTCTGAGAGCGCCAATGACCAGGTCGTCAACGACGTCCTCGGCCTGCTTGCGCACGACTACTACCGGCGTATCGACCGTAACGCGCTGCTTGATCGAGGGTTGGCCGCCGCTGTGGCCAGCCTCAACGACCCCTACTCGCATTACTTCGATCGGGCCGACTACCGGGCCTTTGAGAATCAGGACAGCCCCCATCTGAGCGGGATCGGAATCGACGTGCAGATCCAACGTCGCGGGCTGCTGGTGCTCGATGTGTTCCCCGCCTCGCCGGCGGCCCGGGCTGGTCTGGGCCACGGTGATCTGATCACCCACGTCGGCTCGACCTCACTGGCTAACCACTCCCAGGAATCCTCGGCCTCGCTGATCAAGGGTCGCGCTGGAACCTTGGTCACACTGACGGTGCTCGCCGGAGGCCACACCCGAGTGGTCTCTGTGCGCCGGGCCAACCTCACGGTTCCGGTGACGGCAGGGCGGCTGGTGCGCTACCACGGCAAGAAGATCGGTGTCGTGGCGCTGACCAGCTTCACCCAAGGCTCGGGGGCCGAGCTACGGGGAGAGGTCGACAAGGTCCTGCGGCAGGGGGCGCAGGGCCTGATCCTGGACCTGCGCGAGAACGGGGGTGGCCTGCTCGAGGAGGCCGTCAACGTGGCCAGCATCTTCATTGCCGATGGGACCGTCGTCTCCACCGACGGCCGTAGCCAGCCCCGACAGGTCTATCTGGCCAAGGGCCGGGCGATCGCGGCCAAGATCCCGGTCGTCGTCCTGGTCGACCACAGGACGGCGTCGGCGGCCGAAATTGTGACCGGGGCGCTCCAGGATCGGGGGCGGGCCAAGGTAGTCGGGACCCACACCTACGGCAAGGGCGTCTTTCAGCAGATCCAGCCGCTGCCCAACGGAGGCGCGCTGGACTTCACGATCGGTGAGTACTTCACGCCCAGCGGACGAAACCTAGGCGGGGGAGGGGTGCGGCGCGGGGCTGGCATCACGCCCGACATACACACTGTGACCAATCTGCGCGCCAAGGTTGACACGGCTCTTCGGGTGGCCGAGCGGACCGTCGCAGCCCAGATCAGGTGACCGCCCCGCGCCGCGACGCGCGCTCCGACCCGCGGGTGGCGGTCCTGCGGCGCAAGGGCAAGTTCCTGGTCGCCGAGCCGTTCTTCGAGCCCGGCGCGCAGATCGTCGTCAGCCGCGACAAAAAGGCCGATGTGGGGGATCTGGTCACCGTAGCCGGGGGCGGGGCCCCCAACCGGCGCGGTTCTCGGCGCGCGGTGATCACCCGTCGCCTCGGTCGTCCCGACGTGGCGCGCGATGTGATCCGCGCGCTGATGCTGGAGCGGGGGCTGACCGGCGAGTTCGATCCGGCGGTGGAGCACGACGCGCACCAGGCCGCCGCCGAGGAGCTCGGCGTCAACGGGCGGCGGGATCTGCGCGATCGCTCCACCTTCACCATCGACCCGGCCAGCGCACGGGACTACGACGACGCGATATCCGCCGCCACCGAGGAGGGAGGCTGGCGGGTATGGGTTCACATCGCCGATGTGTCGGCCTACGTGCGCCCGCGCTCGGCCCTGGACCGGGAGGCCTACCGTCGGGCTACCAGCGTCTATGTGCCCGGCGCCGTGGAGCCGATGCTGCCGCCCAAGCTCTCAGATGGCGTCTGCTCCCTCGTCGCCGGGCGGGACCGCATGACCGTGACGGTGGAGATGATGATCGGCGCCGACGGACGGGCGGCCAAGGCATCCATGTACCGGTCGGTGATCCGCTCCGACGAGCGCCTGGACTACGACCGGGTGGACCGCATCTTCACCGGACGCGAGCGCGCTGAGGCCCCGTGGGGTGAGCCGCTGGCCGCCGCCCGTGCTGCCGCCGGCGCTCTGGCCGCGGGCCGCGCCGGACGCTCGGCAGTCATCCTCGATTCGGCCGAGCCGGAGTTCAGCTTTGATCGCGATGGTCACGTGCGCGGCGAGCGTCTGGTCAGCCAGACCGAGTCGCATCGGGTCATCGAACGGCTGATGATCGCCGCCAACGAGTCGGTAGCGGGCTTTCTGGCCGACGCCAAGATCCCCACCCTGTTTCGGGTCCACGACCAGCCGGAGGCCACCTCCGTCCTCCGGCTGGTCGATCAGCTGGCCTCGCTGGGTGTGCCCACGCCGCCGGTTGCCCGGGGGCACCTCACGTCCCAGCAAGCGGCCGAGGTGGTGGCCGAGGCCTCCGCGATGGTGGCCGACTGGGTGGCCGGCCGGGGCGCGGGCAGCCTGGCCCTGAACCGGCTGGTGCTGCGCTCGCTCAAGCAGGCCTACTACGACCATCGCAACCTCGGCCACGCCGGCCTGGCCTCAGCCCGCTACTGCCACTTCACGTCGCCGATCCGTCGCTATCCCGACCTCATCTGTCACCGCGGACTCCTTTCGGCCGTGTCCGACGAACCGAGGCCCGACTCCTCGTGGGTGGCCAGCTCCGGGCCGTGGATCTCGACGCGGGAGCGCGAGGCGATGATCATCGAGCGCGATGCCGATGACGTGGCGCGATGCTTTGCCCTCGAGCAGCGGCTGGTTTCAGGCCGGGACCGCAGCGCCGTGCTCGACGGTGAGGTGATCGGGCTGATCGGCGCCGGCGCGTTCGTGGCCTTCGGCGAGGGTCTGCGCTACCAGGGCCTGCTGCCCGTTCGCCGTTTGCGTGGTGACTGGTGGGAGCTCAATGAGCAGGCCACCATCTTGGTCGGCACCCGCAACGGCGGCGCGATCCGCCTCGGGGACCCGATTACCGTGCGGATCGGGCGGATCGACGCCCCCCGGGGTAGGGTGGACCTCCTGCCCGCAGGGAATGAGTCCTAAGGTCCTTATCCTCGATCGTCATGGCCAAGGCACGCAAACGCAAGCTCGGCGCCGGGGACGTGGCCAGCAACCGGCAGGCCGCCTACCGCTACAACCTGCTCGAGCGCTTGGAGTGTGGCCTCGTGCTCACCGGAACCGAGGTCAAGTCTCTGCGCGAGGGCAAGGCGCAGCTCAAGGATGCCTACGCCCAGGTGCGCGACGGCGAGGCGTGGCTGATCGGCGTCTACATCCCACCCTACGGGCCGGCCGCGCGCGACAACCACGATCCGGAGCGCCCCCGCAAGCTACTCCTGCACCGGGCCGAGATCGACCGCTTGATCGCGCGTACCCAGGAACGCGGGCTGACCCTGGTTCCGACCCGCATGTACTTCTCGTCTGAGCGCTCCCGGGCCAAGGTCGAGATCGCCCTGGCTCAGGGCAAGGACCTGTTCGACAAGCGCCAGACGATTCGCAAGCGGGACATGGCCCGCGACGTCCAGCGAGAACTGCGCGAGGCCGGCCGGTAGAGGAGAACCGATTCCCGCGCTGAAGCTATGCGTCGCGGCCCGCTGGTGATGGCCGCTACAGTGCGTCACCGACCGCTGACCGGGGTAGGGAGATCTCAGACATGACCATCGGCTCATCCATCATCCTGATCGCCGTTGGAGCCATCCTGCGCTACGCGATCACCGCGCACGTCAGCGGGATCGACATCCAGACCGCCGGCACGGTGCTGATGATCGTCGGAATCCTCGGGCTGATCCTGTCGGTGGTCTACACGTTCTACTGGTCGCGGGCGCGCACCAGCGATGTTCGGGTCCGCGATGAGCGCGACCCGCGCTACGACCGCGATCCCCGCTAATAGCCCGGCGGCCGGCTCAGCCGAGCGTCCGCGGTAGGTGGGTGGCGTTCATGCCCACCACCAGCAGCGCGATCAGAGACAGGTAGACGGCGGCGACGAGGAACCGGTCCCGGGGCCTGACCCGGTAGTAGGCCCGCTGCTCCGGGCTGCCGGTGCGGCGCTGCTGCCAGCGCCTGTAAGTCTCCAGGCCGGCGAAGACGACGATGATGAGGATGATCGGGTTGGGGAACACGATGGCCAGCGCGATCATGGCCAAGAAGCCCAGCAGCCACATCCCCGGGGCCATGGCCGCCATCGCCCGGCCTCCGTCCAGGGGTAGCACCGGTAGCAGGTTGAACAGGTTGAGGAAGAAGCCGGTGAAGGCCAGGGCCCGCCACAGGTCATTGCCCGTGGCGTGCCAGACGAGTATGCAGGCGGCTGAGCCCAGCGAGCCGAGGATCGGCCCGGCCAAGCCCACTCGGGCCTCGGCGACGGCGTTGTCACCCAGCGAGCGGGCGCTGATCACCGCGCCCAGGAAGGGGATGAACATGGGCAGACTGGCTTTGATGCCCTCGCGCTTGAGCGCGATCACGTGTCCCAGCTCATGGACCAGCAGCAGGACGACGAAGCCCAGCGCGAACTGAAAGCCCCAGATGCTGGCGTAGGCGGCGATCGAGACGAGCATGGAGCCCGCGGTGACCAGCAGCTTGAACTGCCCGAGAAACAGCAGGAGGGCCTTGAGCTTGGCCAGCAGGGCGATGATCGCCGCCCCGAGCGGAGCCACCCGCCGCCGGAAGAAGGACTGCCTCTGGGTGTCGTCCGGGCGGCGGTAGAGCGCGTCGGGGTGGGCGTAGTGGTCCTGGTGGCCGGGGTCGCGCGGGGGGACGCCGCCCGGCTCGGGCAAGGACTCAGGAAGGAGGGGGGTGCGCGGTTCCACGAGCTGAGGGCATCCATTCTCGCAGGCCCCGGTGGCTCTTCGCACACTCTTACCCGCCCGTCTCGCGTGTGGTTGTCGGCCGGGGATCGGAGGGTGATGCAATCTAGCGACGGAAACCGTCGCTTAGTTACATCGCGTCAGGACCCCGCCGCCCCCGGCTTATACTCAAAGGGACATAAACACCCTCGGGGACGACAGGCTTCGACGTGGTCGGTTCGTGGGGGTGGTTGCGAGTCGAGGTCCCGGGCGGCCTCGTAAAACACCCGGGAAAAAAATAAGTGCGAACTCTCACGAGTTCCGTCTCGCCGCTTAGTCACTAAGCCGTGAGTCTCCTGGCCTCTTAGCTCGCCTGCGGCGGAGTGCCGGGATCAACTAGCAGGCTCGCTTGGCTAGGCCCGCTCCGGCCGACCCCGAGGACAACTTTCGGAGCTGGTCTCCCGCAACCCCGCCGGCGTGGCGAGCGGGAGACGAGATCAGAGCGCCGGATACGCTCGTAGAAACCACCTTTTGCGCGACTGCGGACGCGGGTTCAATTCCCGCCGTCTCCACCTTTTCGTGACGCACTCGGTGCGCTGCCCAGGGATCTCGCACGGGCGGCTCGTGCCCGCTCAGGGCCCTACCTCGGGTGGGCCCCCGCAGTGAACTCGCCGCCAGTTTCGGCGGGGACGATCTCGCGCCCCAGGCTGATTCAGTCGAGCTCGAGCGGGCTCCAGCGGGCCGTCGCTGGCCAATTGGTCGAGCAGATTCTCCTTCATCGTCCCTACGTCATCCTGATTGGCGACCTGATACTTGGGGCGCTCCCGTACGAGGGCCTTGGTGCCCGCGGAGCTAAACCAACCCTGAGCGACCAGCCGACCGCGGTAGCTCTCGCCCAGGGCCTTGTCGAGTCGGACGGCGCCCGGTGAATCGCTGGCGGCAAACGCAGCCAAGCAAGGATCGAGGACTTCGTCACCGGTTGGCGTGGGATCGATGACCTCGAGTTTGGTCGTAAACCAGCCCTTCGCGGCCAGTCGGCGCTTCGCCACGCCGCCACGCGTTTCGTCCGCTATTTCCACCCGCGAGACATGGGTCCGGCCTTGAAGCTCTAGCTCCATCAGCGTCCCGATCCGGACCAACGCTCGATCCGGAGGGCACATGATGACCGCCGACCCCCTCGAGCAGTGCATGATGATGAATGCCTCGGTTACTGCAAGCGTCGTGACCATGCTTCCCCGCTCTGCCCGGAGCCCCGATTCGCCGGGTGGCCAGCAGTCGGCACTGCCGCGCTGATTATCCTGGCACTCCGACCCCTCGATCACCAGTGTCAAGGCCACCTGAGACTTGACGCCCGGGCAGAAAATCCCCGTCGGGGGGCGCAGCGGGAAGGGTGACCCAGACATCGGCGCCACCCGTCAGAGTGTTCGTGGCGTTGGCCTGACCGCCATGGGCTTCGGCGATGGCGCGGACGATCGCCAGGCCCAGGCCGGCGCCGTCTTCACTGCGGCCGGCGTCGGCTCGGGCAAAGCGCTCCCAGGCGTGGGGCAGGAAGGCGGCGGGGAACCCGGGACCGTCATCGGTGACGTGCAGCTCCACGAATCCCCCCCGGCGATGGGCGCTGAGGCGAATCTGAGCGTCGGCATGGCGCAGGGCGTTGGTCAGCAGGTTGTCCAGGGCCTGGGCGGCGCGGTCACCGTCGGCCAGCACATCAACGTCGGGCGCCGCATCTATGGCGATCTGCTTGTCCGAGGCAGAGGGGTGGCGGCGGGCACGGTCCGCGGCCCGATGGAGCATCTCGGCCGGCGACAGCCGGGTGGGAGCTATCTGGAGCCGGTCATCGTCGGCCCGGGCGAGCAGCAGGAGGTCATCGGCCAGCCGGCTGAGGCGGTCTGTCTCCTCGATCGCTGAGCCGATTGCGGCTTGCCAGGCCGGACCGACGGGCCGTTCACGGACGATCAGCTCAAGCTCGGTGCGCAGCACGGCTAGCGGCGTGCGCAGCTCATGGCTGGCATCGGACACGAGCTGGCGATCCCGCTGCACCGAGGCGTGGATGCGGGCCAGCATCTCGTTCAGCGTGCGCCCCAGGCGCCCCAGCTCGTCGTCGCCACCGGCCGGCGGCAGTCGCTGCTCGAGATCGGCGGCGGAAAGGCTCGCCGCTTGACGGCGCATCGTCTCCACGGGCCGCAATGCCGCGCCGGTGAGCAGGTAGCCGGCGAGCGAGGCCAGCAGCAGCGCCAAGGGACAACCGACGAGCAGGGCGCCGGCGAGATCGCTCAGGGCCAGGTTGCGCTCCTCCAGCGACTGGCCGACGATGATCACCACCCTCTGATCCTGGGCGTGGACCGGTTGGGCGAGTAGCCGGACGGGCTGGTCACCGGCCAACCGAACGTCGGTCAGCACGGTGGCGCCATGCCGCGTTGCGGCGATCGCCTTCGGGCCCAGCAGCGGGCGCTTAGAGAGCCCACGGGTGCGGTCGAGCACCCGGCCCGAGGCGTCGATCAGCTGGGCCAGCTGGACGCCGTTGACGCCTCGGCGGGGGCGGGCGTCGGCGAGCCCGGTGTCAGACTGCTGGGCTAGCGCTGCGACGTCGGCCGCGCGAGCGCGCAACGCCCGGTCTATGGTCAGGTCCAGGTTCGTCGCCTGGCGGTGGTAGACGAACAGTCCCATGGCCGTGAGGACGACGGCCATGACGAGAGCGAACGCCGTGGCCAGCCGCCACCGCACGGGGACGCGGCTCACGATCCGCCGTTCTCTCGCAGCCGGTATCCGGTGCCGCGGATCGTCTCGATGCTGTGGCGTCCAAACGGTCGATCGATGCGGTCGCGCAGCGCCCGAACGTGCTGGTCGACCACGTTGGAGCGGTTCTCGTAGTCGCCCTCCCAGGCCCCCTCAAGGAGGTCAAAGCGCGACAGGACGACGCCGGGACGGCGCAGGAAGACCTCCAGCAGGGAGAAGCACTTGGCCGGCAGCTGCACCGGGTTCCCATCGCGCCAGACCTGCCGCGTTGCGGGATCCAGCCGCAGGCCGTCGAACTCGAGCACCGTCGGTCGGCGGACCGGCTCGCGCCGAGCCAGGGCACGGAGCCGAGCCGTCAGCTCGGCCAGCTCAAAGGGCTTGGTCATGTAGTCATCAGCCCCACCATCCAGGCCGGCGACCCGATCGGGCAGCCCACCGCGGGCGGTCAGCATCAGGACCGGCGCCCACACGCCATCCGCGCGCAAGCGTCGACAGGTCTCGATCCCGTCGATGCCCGGGAGCATCACGTCGAGGACGATCGCGTCATAGCGAGTGGCCCCGGCCATCCACAAGGCGTCCTCGCCGCGCACCGCCACGTCCGCTGCGAGACCTTCGGCCCGCAGCGCTCGCCGCAGCAGGCCGGCTAGCTTGACCTTGTCCTCCACGACGAGTACGCGCATGGCCATCAGCCTGTCAACGAGAGCTGAAGCTTTCCTGAGCGCCAGGCAGGATCGTCGTCAGCAGAGACGGCGCTGGGCGCCTCCGAGCAGGTCGGAAACGCCCAGCACACGTTGAGGCATCGGCCACAGCTCGGGCCAGACGCCTACTCGTGGCCCTGGAACTGGTGGTCGGCGTTCCCGGGCGGGTCGGCATGGCCGCCGGGGCCGTCACTCGGGCCCCCAGACTCTGAACCGGCGCCCGTCTCGGGGTTCTCGGCCCCGGACGTCTCACTGGCCGAGCCACGGTCAGGCGCGCTCTGATCGCCGCTCTGGCCGGTGCCGCCGCCAGCGGGATCAGAGCTCGTTGTGCTGGACACGCGCACCCTATGATGGCCGGCGTGACGGGCGCGAGCCTTGTGATGGCGGGCGTGACGGGAGCTCCGGTGCGTGGCATCAGGTGTCGTCTGATCGCCCGACTGGACGTTGTCTCGGTCAGGCGCGCTCACGCGCTCCTGCGCGGAGGATTTGGATGTCTGGGCCTGAGCGAGCACCGACCCTCCGAGCGCCAGCGCCGCCAGGGCGGCCATGGTCAAAACCAGCTTCTGGATCCGCTTGGTCATGATGTTCCCCTTTCGGTGGTAGTTGCCAAGCGCTCCACAGCTTCAAGACCTCAGATGTAACGACGATGAAGCCGATCGCTACGGCGGGTCTGATTCAGGCTGTGTCTCTCTCACGCGCCTGCGCCACCGCGTCGGCGGGGGACCCGCCGAACGGGTCGCCGTGACCGGGCAGCAACGTTCCCGCGTCAAGCCCGGTCAGGGCATCGAGCGAGGCGCGGGTCTGCGCCGGGTCGGAGTTCAGCGCGTCGGGCATCAACCGCGAGCCGGTGGCACGCGTAAGCACGTCCAGCGTGGCCAGCGCGTCTCCAGTGATGACCACGCCGCGCTGCGGTAGATGCAGCGAAACGTGGCCGGCGGTGTGGCCGGGCGTGGGGATCGCCCAGGGTCGACCGGGTACGTCGAGCTGCTCGTGGGAGGCGAAGGGGGTGACGTCACTGACCCAAGTCGGGGTCATGAATCCGCGAGCGGCGGCGTGGAGCACGAAGCCCAAGGCGGTCGGCTGCCACAGCGTCGGAAGCAGGCTCGGCACGAGCGTGAATGGCGACGAGCCCTTCGCATCCCCGTGCGCGCGCGCCACCTCATCGCGATGCACATGGACGGGAGCTCCGGTGGCTTTGCGTGCGGGTTCGGCTGCGCCGAGATGGTCCGGATGGGCGTGGGTGAGGACGATTGCCGTGATCGGATGTCCGAGCTGCCCGACCGCCGCCTGCACCCGCCCCCAGCTGCGCGGCCAGCCGGCATCGACGAGCGTGAGCTCACCGCCATCCTCAATGAGGTACCAGTTGACCAGCCCATCGGCGTACCTGTGTACGCCCTCGACAACCTGCGTTAGCGACTCGTCTGACATGAATTCCTCTCTGTCGTGATCATCGGCTGAGCACCGCGTACGCGCCGGCGACGCCAGCCCCGTAGACCAAGTGAAAGGAGACGTCTAAGGCCAGTTCAAGCGGTGGGTACTCCCACATGGGCGGGGCCAGCTTCATGGCCGGCAGCTCAATCAGGCTGGCGCCCCAGACCAGCGTGCCGAAGGCCAGCCCCCCGGCCGACGACAGGCACTCCGGTCAGGCCGTGGGTCAACCCGTAGGCAGCTCCCCAACTGATGCCGTACCCCCAGTGCATGACGTTGTTGAGTCGGCCGGTCTGGTCCTCGTCAAAGCGCCGGTGAAAGACGCCCCGGATGACCCGCTTGCCGACTTCGGCCGGCGTGGTGCTGGGCTCGGTGCGGCGGACCTTGGCTACCGCGGTCTGATAGATGGTCATCGCCGCCGTCCCGGCCACACCGGCGGCCAGGCCACGAGCGACGGCACCCAGGGGCGTGGAAGTGCGCGCTTCACCTCAGCCTTGCGTCGGGTCGACCCCGAGCTGCTTGAGAATGCCCAGCTCATCGCTGGAGCCCCAGCGCTCGGCGATCTTGCCGCCTTCGAAACGGCCGATCTGAACCCCGCGCACCTCGATCTTCCGCCCGGTTGGCGCCACCCCGCTGAAGTTGCCTTCGTGCGTGCCCGTGAGCGTGTAGGCAATGGCTACGTGCTCGTCATCGGCGACCAGATGGGCCGGCTCGATGTGCGCGTCGGGAAAGGCGGTCGTCAGCTCGGTGAAGAAGGCCTTGAAGCCTTCGCGACCCGGCCCCTGCCCCGGTGCCGGGTCATGATCGACGGCGTCCTGAGCGAAGGACTCGACGGCGACCTCGACGTTGCCGGCGTTGATGTTCTGCGCCAGGTGCTCCTGAGCAGCGATGTTGTCTTGCTTGGACATCGGAGGGCTCCGTTCTAGTTCGGTGGTCGGGCGGTGCGAAGGCCCTCAGAGAGAGCTTTGGTCAGCTTGGCGGCTTCTCGATTCAACGCCGGCTAGCTCCATCTACCCGCTAAGCCGTGACGCATCACGCCGATGGCACCTAGCCGCCACCGACGAGCTGGTCACCGTGCACCGACTCCCGCGCAGCGCCGGATAGCGGACTCCGACGGCGCGCTTGGTAGCTTGCGTCGATGATCGAAGAGCGCGTCACGGCGCAGCGCCCGCGCGACGTCGGCGTTGCGCAGCCGCCGGCTTCCGAGCGTGCCGCGCACCGCAGGCCCTGGTTTGCGTGGTTGATCGGTACGGTCGCGGTGATCGGCGTCGCGCTGCTGTTTGTGCTCGTGACCGGGATGCGGCCCGCTTACGATGCCTACGGCTGGCTGGTGTGGGGTCGCCAGGCGCTGCATCTGAACCTCGGCACCAACTCAGCTCCCTCATGGAAGCCGCTGACGTTTCTGTTCACGCTGCCTTACGCGATTGCCGGCCGGGGAGCCCTGTACATGTGGATGGTGACCGCGGTTGCCGGGGCCGTGGCGGGGGCGGTGTTCGGCGCCCGTATCGCCTTCCGCCTGACGGCTGACTCAACCCGCCGCTTCGTGCCCTACGTGGCCGCGACGTGCGCCGGGCTGGGCGTCCTGGGGATCAATGGCTATGGCCACATGATCCTGATCGCCTACGCGGATCCACTGATCGTGGCTCTGTGCCTGGGGGCGATCGATTGTCAGCTCTCCGGGCGGCCGCGGCTGGCCTGGCTGCTGCTGGTGCTGGCTGCGTGCGGGCGCCCGGAAGCGTGGCTTGTCGTAGGCGCCTACGCGGTGTGGTCCTGGCGCGCTCAGCCAGCCATGCGCGGCTTGACTGTGATCGGGGTGGGGGCCATCGGTGCCCTGTGGTTCGTGATCCCGGCGCTCACGTCGCCCAGCGCGCTTATCTCCGGCGATATCGCCCAGACATCGGGCCGTCCGGTGACCGGCGACAAGGTCGGCTCGGTGTTTGATCGCTACTTCAGCCTGTATGAGTTTCCGATGCAACTGGCGGCGCTGGTCGCCGTGCTGGTGGCGGTGATCGAGCGCCGGACCCGGTGGCTGGTCCTGGCCGCGGCGGCCGTGGCCTGGGTGGGGGTCGAGATGGCCTTTGCCTTCCACGGGTGGCCGGCCAGCCCGCGCTACATGTTCGAGCCCGCGGCCCTGATGGCCGTACTGGCCGGAGCCGGGATCGGGCGGCTGCTGGATGTGGCTCCGCGCACGGCCGTGGTCCGTTGGGCCGGGGCGGCGGTGGCGATCGGCCTGCTGGTGGCGATCGTCCCCCAGGCGCGCATTCGGGGTCGTCTGCTGCACAACGGCATCGTCCTCGGTCACAGCTGGGCTCGGCAGATCCACCGTCTGCAAGGAGTCATCGCGCGTGAGGGAGGCCAGAAGCGCATCCTCGCCTGCGGTCGCGTAGTGACCGAGATCCCCTTTCAGAGCATCCTGGCCTGGGAGATCGGTGAGAACGTCGAGGCGGTGGGATGGAACCCGCCGGCGGCGACTCATCAGCCGCGGCCGACGATCTTGTTTGAGCCCACGGGTGCCGGGTGGGTGATCAGCGTCTACCACATCGCCGACCGGGACCGGGGGCGCTGCGACTCGTTGCCAACCCACACCAGCCTCACTTGACGCCACACGGCGCGCCGTCCCAGCCGGTTGGATTAGATTGAGGACGAATTGTGATGGCGCGGACAGCGGCACTGAGGGGGTTGGGCCGTGGCTTGATGCTCGTCACCGGCATCGGGCTGCTCAGCTTGGTCTGGGC
>JALYZQ010000174.1 GCA_030948805.1 Actinomycetota bacterium
GTTCCTCGACGCCGAGGCCCGCGCAGCGGCCGAGGCCGACGCCGAGGAAGCGGCCCGCCTGCGTGATGACGACGCCGCCGACCAGGCCCGGCCGATTGCCGATGCGGCGATTGATCTGGCCGCCGGCGCGCGCTACACCGCGACGGGAAAGCGCAAGACGGCCGTGGCCCGCGTGATCATCAAGCCGGGCAGCGGAACGTATGAGATCAACGACAAGCCGCTGGATGCCTTCTTCCCCCGCGACACGCTGCAACGGGTGATCCGCCAGCCGCTGGAGACGGTGGGCTATGACTCGCGGATGGACGTCATCGCCCGTATGCACGGCGGTGGCGTGGCCGCCCAGGCCGGGGCGCTTCGCCACGGAATCTCCCGAGCTCTGATCGTCGCCGATCCCAATCTGCGCGGGGAGCTCAAGCGTCGAGGCTTCTTGACCCGGGATCCGCGGGTCAAGGAACGTAAGAAGGCGGGCCTGAAAAAGGCGCGCAAGCGCCCGCAGTTCTCCAAGCGCTAGCGCGGGCCGAGCCTATGCCGCGCCACCTGTTTGGCACGGACGGGGTCCGGGGCCGCGCCGGGGACTTCCTCACCGCCGAGCTTTCGCTGTCGCTGGCTCGCGCCGCAGTGACCCGGGCCGGCCAAGCCCGCCCGCAGGTCCTGATCGTCCGCGACACCCGGGAGTCGGGGGAAATGCTGGAGGCGGCGATCGCCGCTGGGGTCACCGCGGCCGGCGGCGATGCTCTGCTGGGCGGCGTGCTGCCCACGCCGGGGGCTCCGCTGCTGGTCCGCCGCCACGGGCTGGACATGGCCGCGGTCATCTCCGCGTCGCACAATCCATATGAGGACAACGGGATCAAGCTGTTCGGGGCCGACGGCTTCAAGCTCGACGACGACACCGAGCACGAGATCGAGGCCGCCCTGGGGGCGCCGTCTCCGCCGCCGCCCCGGATCGGGGCGGTCCGGCGCCTGCACGGGACGCTGGAGGACTACTTGCGCGAGCTGCACGTTCGCTTTGACGCCCTCGATCTCAGCGGCCTGCGTGTGCTGCTCGATTGCGCCAACGGGGCGACCTTCCAGGCCGCACCGGAGATCTTTCGCCGCCTCGGAGCCGAGGTCGAGGTGATGGCTGATGCCCCCGACGGGCGCAACATCAATGCGGGCTGCGGTTCTACGCATCTGGAAGCGGTCACGGCTCGCATGTCCGACGGCGCGTACGACGTCGCGTTTGCCTTCGACGGCGATGGTGACCGCGTGCTGGCCGTGGACGGCGAGGGCATCGTGGTCGACGGCGACGAGCTGATCGCCATGGCCGCCGTTCACCTCCACGGCAGCCAGCGGCTGCCCGGATCAGGCGTGGCGGTCACCGTGATGACCAACTTTGGCTTTCACACGGCCATGGCCCAAGCCGGGGTCAACGTGGCCAGCACCGCGGTGGGTGACCGCTACGTCCTGGACGAGCTGCGCCGCCGGGGATGGGCTCTGGGCGGCGAGCAGTCAGGGCACATCATCGAGCTGGGCTTCGGGCCGTGCGGAGACGGCATCGCCAGCGCGCTGCTCACCCTCGAGGCGCTCGCAGGACGTGACCTCCGGGAACGAGACGCGATGGAGAAGCTGCCCCAGCGGCTGGTCAACATCCGCGCCTCCGAGCGCGACGCGCTGGCCGGGGCGATGCAATCCGGCGAGGTCGAGGAGGCGATCCAGAACGAGCAGGGGGGGCTCAGCGGACGCGGTCGTGTGCTCGTTCGGGCCTCGGGGACAGAGCCGCTGATTCGGATCATGGTCGAGGCGCCGAGTCTGGTCGAGACCGATGAGGTCTGCGGACGGCTGACTGAGACCGTGCGCCGCGCCCTCGGCGCCAGCCTGGTCGGCTGACCCCACCGGGAGGCGTTGCCGCACTGACGTAGAATCGACCCTCTGACCCCCCGAGTCCAGCGGCCGGTCACCACTGGCGGCGCGGGCAGATTCAGGAGGCTTGGCAAATGTGTGGGATCGTTGGCTACGTAGGTCCTAAAGCGGTCCGCCCGGTGCTTCTGGCTGGGCTGGAGAAGCTCGAGTACCGCGGCTACGACAGCGCCGGGATCTCGGTGCTGGACGGGGATCGCATCGACGCGGTCCGCGCCGTGGGCAACCTCGGGGCGTTGCGCTCGGCGATAGCGGGCCGGCAGCCCTCCGATGTGCCGGAGCCCACCACCGCCGTAGCCCTGGCCGACCGTCCGCAGCCCGAGACGGGCATCGGCCATACCCGCTGGGCCACCCATGGCCGGGTCACCGAGGAGAACGCCCACCCCCACTTCGATACCACCGACAGCGTCCACATCGTCGTCAACGGGATCGTCGAGAACTACATCGCGCTCAAAGCCCGCTTGGTCGACGAGGGAGCGGTGTTCACCTCCGAGACCGATGCCGAGGTGATCGCCCACTTGGTCGCGCACCTCTATGAGGGGGACCTGGTGGAGGCGGTCCGGGCCGCCTACGCGCAGCTGCGCGGCCACTATGCCTTCGTGGCCATGAGCGCCCAGGAGCCGGGTCTGCTGGTCGGCGCTCGGCGTGAGTGCCCGCTGATCGTCGGCCGGGGTGACGGTGAGCAGTTCATCGCTTCAGCCATTCCCGCCTTTCTGCGCGACACGCGGCTCGTGCAGTACATGGGTGACGACGAGATCGTCGCCCTGCGGCCCGAGGGCGTCCAGTTCTACTCCCCCGAGGGCACGCCCGTGGAGCACGAGGTCGTCGAGGTCGACTGGGACGCCGACACGGCCGAGAAGCAGGGCTATGAGACCTTCATGCTCAAGGAGATCCACGAGCAGGCCGACGCGGTGGCGGAGACGATCGGTGAGCGTGCCGCCCGCGGCTGGGGCATAGACCTCGGACTGGTCCCCGCCCACCCCATCGATGATGATCTGTTGCGTCGCGTGCGCCGGATCGTGATCGTGGCCTGTGGTACGGCGTATCACGCCGGCCTGATCGGCCGCTACGCGATCGAGCACTGGGCCCGCGTGCCGGTGGAGGTGGATGTGGCCTCCGAGTACCGCTACCGCGACCCGATCGTGGGACCCGATGATTTGGTCATCGGTATCTCGCAGTCGGGGGAGACGTTGGACACCCTGGTGGCCATGCGCACGGCCCGTGAGCGGGGCGCAGCGGTTCTGGCGGTGACCAACGTGATGGGCGCCCAGGCCACCCGGGAGGCCGATGGGGTGCTCTACACGCGCGCCGGGCTGGAGATCGGAGTTGCGGCCACCAAGACCTTTGTCAGCCAGATCACGGCCATGTACCTGATCGCGTTGCGCCTGGCCGAGGTCCGCGGCACGATGGGACGGTCAGAGCTCAAGCCGGTCATCTCCGATCTCAAGCGCCTGCCCCACATGATCGCCGAACTCCTCCAGCGCGACGTGTCGGGGATCGAGGGCATCGCCAGGACCCACCACAAGGCGCAGTTCTTCCTCTACCTGGGCCGCCACGTCGGTCTTCCCATCGCCCTGGAGGGAGCGCTCAAGCTCAAGGAGATTTCCTACATCGCCACCGACGCCTACGCCGCGGGGGAGATGAAGCACGGCCCGATCGCCCTGCTGGACCAAGACACGCCAGTTGTGGTGGTGGCCAACGAGTCTCCAGTCCGTGACAATGTGATCTCCAACATGCAGGAGGTACGGGTGCGCGGGGCGTGCCTGATCGCGGTGGCCAGCGAGGGGGATGAGGAGATCACCGAGCACGCCGATGAGCTGATCCGCATACCCCGCACCGACTGGATGCTGGCCCCGCTGCTGGCCGTGATCCCGCTCCAGCTACTGGCCTACAACATCGCCCGCCTGCGAGGGCTCAACGTCGATCAGCCACGCAACCTGGCCAAGACGGTCACCGTCGAGTGAGCCCGGCCCCGGCCCGGCCATGCAGAGCCCCTCGGTCGGTATAGACCTGCTGGAGATAGAGCGCCTGGAGCGGGCCCTGGAGCGCCGGCCGCGGCTGGCCCAGCGTCTGTTCACAGACGGGGAGCGCGCCTACGCCGCCTCCCGCGCCCGCCCGGGACAGCACCTGGCTGCCCGGTTCTGCGCCAAGGAGGCCGTAGCCAAGGCGCTCGGATTGACCGCGTGGAGCTTTCGCGAGGTGGAGGTGATCTCCACCGGCGGTGCACCTGAAGTGAGGCTGCACGGGGCGGTGGCCGCACGGGCCTCAGCGCTCGGTGTCGCCCTCAGCGTCTCGCTCAGTCACACCAAGCGTCAGGCTGGGGCGGTGGCCGTGGCCAGCCGCGAGTCATGAGCCCCTCGCCCAGGGACACAAGACCTGGGCCGGACCCCTGGTTTGCGCCGCTGCCCGACGCTGAGCAGCAGCGGGCCACTGACACGTGGGCCATCCAGGAGCTCGGCCTGGCCGGCGCGGAGCTGATGGAGCGCGCCGGTACCGGATTGGCCGCACTGGTCCAAGCTCGGGCGCCGGAGGGTCGCGTTGTGGTGGTGTGTGGCAAGGGCAACAACGGTGGCGACGGCCTGGTGGTCGCGCGGCTGCTTCGTGAGCAGGGGCGTGAGGTCGACGTCCTGCTGCTCGCCGACCCCGGGGAGCTCGAAGGCGATGCCCGGGCGAACTTCGATCGTCTGCCCGGGCCTGCGCCGATTCCCTTCAGCGCCCCGGCCCTCCACGGCGCGGCGGCGGTCGTCGATGCCATCCTGGGCACAGGCTCCGCCGGGGAGCCGCGTGAACCGGCGGCTGGGGCGATCCAGGTCATCAATCAGACCGGCCAGGGCGGAGCCCAGGTCCTGGCCTGCGACGTGCCCAGCGGGGTCGATGCCTCCACGGGCGAGGTAGCCGGCGCCGCGGTGCGCGCGGCGGCGACAGCCACCTTCCACGCTGCCAAGCCGGGCTTGTGGATCGCCCCGGGCAAGGCTCACTCCGGGGACATCGAGGTGATCGACATCGGGATCCCGGACGGCGCCCCGGTGATGCCGGCGACTGGGCTGATCGGCGATCGGATCCTCGACGTGATTCCGCGCCGGGGGCGGGAATCGACCAAGTTCGCCGCCGGCAGCGTCTTGATCTGCGGCGGATCACGGGGCTTGACCGGCGCTCCCTGCCTGGCCGCGGAGGCGGCGATGCGCGCGGGCTCCGGGTACGTGACGGCGTTGGTCCCCGAATCGCTGAACATCGTCTTCGAGCTGCGGCTGCTCGAAGCCATGACAGTACCTCTGCCCGATCACGACGGCGCGCTGGTCCCCGAGGCCGCCGACACCGTCCGGCACCGCACTGAGCGGTCGGGAGCACTGGTGCTGGGGCCCGGGATCGGTCGCGATGAGTTCACCGCCGTGTTGGTCCGCGATCTGGCCCGCAGCGTGGAGATCCCCCTGCTGCTGGACGCCGACGGCCTCCACGCCCACGCGGAGCGACTGGACCTGCTGACCGGCCGAACGGCGGCGACCGTGCTCACTCCGCACGCCGGTGAGCTGGGTCGGCTGATGGGTGTGCCGAGTGCCGAGATCGAGCGCCGGCGCCTGCACTGGGCTCGTCAGGCCGCGTCGCAGGCGCACGCCGTGGTGGTCCTCAAGGGTGATGACACGGTGGTAGCCGAGCCCGAGGGCCGGACCGCAATCAGCCGGGGCGGGGCATCGGCGCTGGCCACTGCGGGGACCGGCGACGTGCTGTCCGGAGTCGCGGCGGCCTTTTTGGCCAAGCACA